>NZ_JACJPJ010000051.1:0-9836 GCF_014696015.1 Oculatella sp. FACHB-28
TTTGAAGCAACTGAATTGGGTCAGGCGCTTTCTGCCTTGGGTCACGTCCTCGAACCTGTACCGGAAATCGGTGCAGCAACAGGAATTGTGATTCGACCCGATCGCACCATGACAGCAGCAGCAGAGCCGAGTCGGCGCGGCGGCGGCGCGGCAATGACGGTGCGATCGTGAGTCCCCCAGCTTGTCATGCTTAAAGTGTGAATGAGCAAGCGAAGACCCTTAATCAAGACTAGAGTACAATCTCTTCAAGTAAATCTGAAGTTTAGAGAGAGGATTGACTCAACCAACTTAATCATCGAAGAAACAGTTGATCAGATTTTGGCGAATTGTAATTTAGTCATGCGAAACTCGAACGCTGTTAACAAATCATCAATGAGCTGGAGAACGTCGCTGGCATTTGTCGTGCTGGCAACCCTGATCATGATGCTTGTCGGTTGGTTGATTTCAAATAGATTGCTGCCAATTCGCCAAACAATTGAACACAGTGAGGCTGGACTGAAGTTTATCCAAGTATGGATGCAGCTTGCGATCGCGATCGGACTGGTGCTGCCAACCATTGCATTCATTGCTTGGTTTAAACGTCCTAAAATACGAAAGATCTTCGGTTCCTATTTGCTGCTTCTTGTGATTCAAATTGCCACTGAACAAATCGTCAGTGAGGTTTGGTTATCGAGTTTAGTGGTGGTCATTGGTACACTCTATACTGCATTTCGAGTGTGGCAACTTTGGCAGGGTTTGCAAATGATTAAAACAACTCAAAAACGATCGCGGTACCGATTAGTCAGTAGTGTATTGTGGCTACTGCTGTTGTTTTGGTCAAGCAACCTCATCGTATTGTTCGCGATCGCTTGGCCCAGCGTTTTGTAATCTCACATTCTGTGAATGAGCAAAAGATTTGGGCTCTTCCCAGCTTTTGGTATAGTTTGAATCTTCGCTCGAACAAGTTCCGAAGTTTTCTCACAGGCAGCCCAATATGCTTGGTCAGGAGAAGGTATCTATGTCCTGAAATTATTGGTTCTTGTTGCGACCATCGTAGTAGACATAGATTGAATGAGGGAACTTTATGAAGCGGGTTGTGCAGAGAATGTCAAACCTCTGCTGCAACCCGCTTCCAACGCTTATCTTCCTCCTTTGGCGTGAGCAAGAGTTGCAACAAGGCAAGCTCATCAAAGTGCGGGGCTTTCCCAAAGACAAGAAGGTCAAACTGCTGGAGGGTCACTGTTTCTACCAATAGGACGGAGTTTGTCGCCACCAACGACTTATCTCAAGCTTCAACGGATGCTGTACAAGATGTGTCTGGGGTTCGCTGGAAGATTGAGGAGTTTCACCGCGAGTTGAAGCAACTCACTGGAGTCGAAGCTTTGTCAGTGCCGCAAAGCTCGGATTCAACTCAATCATATTGCTTGTGCCCTGCTTGTTTGGACTCGCCTCAAAACGATCGCCTACCAAAGCGGCAAGACCGTTTATCAGATCAAGCATGGGATGCTGTCAAACTACTTAATTGAGCAACTCAAGCACCCATCCGTTCGTAATGTCTCTTGCGTAAGTCCTGTCTAGGGTCAATTGTGGCTGCAACGGGCAGTTTTGACGCGGCTATCCTGAGTCCCGTCGCAGGGGCATGGTTGGCATCAGTTGTGATATTTGTGCTGGCGTGGATAATTCGATATTGACCAACGCGATACAACTCAATGGAATATGGAAGGAGGATAGCTGTAAAGCCATGCTTGAAAGTCATCCTGACTCATCTGGGAAGGGTTCATCATTTTAACGAAAGTAGTTTCACTATCCGGTCGATAGGAGTCATGACCCCGGACGGCACTGCGATTGTAGATGACTTCTGTACGAGGAACGCGACTGTTTTCATACGCATTAAGTGCCGTTTCGATGTCTGGTGCAGTAGAAAGATACTCCGCCAGTTCGTAGGCGTCCTCAAACGCCATGTTTGCGCCTTGTCCGAGCGAGGGTACAACCGGATGAGCCGCATCTCCCAAGAGTGTGACTCTGCCTTTGCTCCAGTGTGGTAGGGGCAGTCGATCCCAAATGGGACGCTCCACAATGTCCTCCTCAGGCGTTGCTTCGATAATTGCTTCTACAGGCTCTGTCCACCCTGCAAAAAACTCCAGAACCCGTGCCTTAGCATCGCTTGCCTGTTGACAAACAGAATCGTCTGCCAATAGCACACCTGCACTCCAAAAGGTGTAACCTTCACCGACATCAATCAGCACGATATTTTTTCCATCCGATGCTGTCACTAAGGTAGCGATGTTAGGAGACAATTGCTCGTGAGGATATTGGATGACAGCACGCCAAGACATTCGCCCTGCATAAGTCGGAGTTCCATCCCCAATAAGCTCCTGCCTAACAACAGAATTGATCCCATCTGCCCCAATCAGTAAATCTGCCTGGACTGTTTTTCCATTGGCAAAATGAACTTCAACCTTGTTGTCCTGCTGCTCAAAGCCAACACAGTGATGTTGGAGATGAATGATTTCGGGCGGTAGTGTTGATGCAAGAATGGCTTGCAGCTTTGACCACTGAATATTTAACATCGGCTGCCCATATTGCTGCATGGTTGTCATCGGTTCTGACGCAATCACCTCTCCAGTGCTACGTTTCAACGTAAGCGTGTGCGTTGGGCTGCCTGCACTCATTATTGACTCAACTATTGCCGGTTGAATCGCATTGAGGCTATTCAAACCATTTGGGGTCAAGCTTAAACCTGCACCAATCGGTCGCAAAGCTTGTGCTCGTTCGTAGACTTGCACCTTGAATCCCTTCTTGAACAGCGCATTTGCAGTTGCCAAACCGCCAATTCCGCCGCCAATAATTGCAATATTCATTGGTCTACCTCTGCCAATATTTATCAAAGCCTGCTTAAACCCTGTCCGATTGGTTGTGTCACAAACAATGACTGCGAGATCCCCAACCCCAGAGTGCAATGTTCATAAGTATAGGAATGAATTAGTTGACAGGGTTCAGAATTTGTTCGGACGAAGGGTCTGAAATTGTTCGCAAAGGTTGGTTTGATTGTTGCACTCCGTTACCTAGTATTGTTTGATGAATAATTACATATGGCAGTTTTTACTTGAATAAAATAGGATTTACGCAAGGGAAATTTGAACGGACAGGTGCTTGAGTTGCTCAATTAAGTAGTCCGAGAGCATTCCATGCTTAATCTGATAAATCGTTCTGCCGCTTTGATAAGCGACCATCTTGAGACGGCTCCAAACGAGCAAGGCACAAGCAATATGATTGCGTTGAATGCGAGCTTTGCGACATTGACAAGCTTCGACTCCAGTTAACTGCTTCAGTTCACGATGAAACTCCTTAATCTTCCAACGGATACCACACGCATCTTGTACGGCATCGGTTGACGCTTGAGATAAGTCGTTTAGCACGTAAGCATTCTCAGACGTTTGAAGCAGGGGTTCCGCGTTGTTCACAGCAATCGAGGGGTCAACTTCTCCCCGCGCAAGTAGCGATTAATCCGGTCGTGGCTAATCCCTTGCAGATGAGTAGCTAATTTTGTAACCGTGTAGTTAACCGGACTACTCAGCAGATATTGACAGTAGTCGAGTTTGGTGAAGCTCATTTCTTCAGTCTAAATTGCTGCTGCGTAAGTTCTGATGCTATTAACTAGCAGACGGTCAGTGCAGCAGATCTATTAAGCGGAACGAGCATAGCAATGGAAAGAGAGTTAGGTGCCTTTGAACATTTATATTGGCTGTACAACCAGTTTTGTCCGCTGGATTTTGCCACCGTTGCCAAACTAGAGGGGCAATTTAGCGTCAATCAACTCAGGGCAGCGCTCCAGCAAGTTCAGCAGCGTCACCCGATGCTCCGAGTTCGCATCGAGACTGACGCGATGGGATATCCCAAATTTGTTGAAACCGATGCCGAAATTCCGATGCGACAGGTTGCAAGAGTAGAGGATCAGCAGTGGCAACAAGAAGTCGCAGGCGAACTGTCCCGCTCATTAGACTGGCAGACTGAGCCTCTACTTCGGGTCGTGCTACTGCAATCGGAGACTGAATCGGAACTAATAATCGTTTGCCATCACACGATCGCTGATGGACTATCGGCTGTCTATATAACGCGAGATATTATTCAAGGGTTGGCTGGCAAACAATTTGAACGAACAGACCTATCTGCGGCAGTCTCGCTCGAATCCGCGCTTCCGGGCAGCGAACCCTATCCAGATAAGATCCTGAAGCCGACAGATTATCTTCCCCCCCAGTCTCGCTGTTCTCCCCCCCACATTCGCCCCGTTGTCCTCTCAACTGAACTCACCCAGCATCTGATCCAACGCAGTCGAACTGAACAGACAACGGTACATGGTGCGATCAGCGCTGCATTTTTGCTTGCACTCGCCCCGCAATTTGCGAATCCAATCCGATGTCTCCATCCAGTGAATGTGCGATCGCAGCTATCTTTACCGATGCCTGATGGCGTTGGGATTTACTTCTGCTTTTGTGTGACCTCTCATTCTCTTCAGGAAGGTTCTAAGTTTTGGGATATTGCGCGATCAGTGAAGTCTCAACTTTCTCAAATTGATATTGCCCAGCAACTGATTGAGGAACGCCAACTTCGACAGCCTATAGTAGCGCATCTTACCAATGCCGCTGCCTATATTGCAGACCTGCGATCGCAATATCCCTCTCATCTAACGGTCACCAATCTGGGTCGCGTTGATATGGCTCAACAGTACGGCAACGTTCGGATTACAGCGCTCCATGCCCCGGTTGCCATGCCCGGTGTGGACGGAGGGTTGACCCTTGGTGTCGTGACCTTGGGCGATCGTCTCGCCCTCACACTTATCTCTACATCTCGAATGGAGGGATGCGAGCGAGCGGCGACTACCTTGTTATCCAAAGGCGTGAAGCATTTAGAACAGGCAGTGGAGTAGCCTCGAGTCATTCAACTCGCGCTCAAATTCCCTGCAAAATTCCTGCATCAGCGCATTCCAAACGCACCCACTTAACCGGTAGTGTTCTAGACCTGTGAAAATGATCAAACGATTCGACCAAACTCATTGTGATTGAAGATCAACTGGATATGAAATTCAACCAAATTTGAGCAGGAGAATTTTGACTAATGATACTTACGTTTGGATCAAGATCGCCGCCTGTTTTGTAGACATAATCGAAAGCACCTTGATCGCCCAGCAGATGCGCTCGCAAGAATAACCCGCTCCAACGCCCGATCGTGCCGTTTGCCGTTGCTTGATCAAGCGTGGGACGGTTCGGCTCAAGCATCGGATTGTCCGTATTGGCAATGCTATAGTGATTTGCCACTTCAATTGCAATTAGCGCTTTCGGCGCATCTTGAATCTTGACATAAGTGGATGCCACTTCACCAAAATCATTGATGCTGTCGAGCGTTCCTGCAATCAGTCCGGTGGGAATATCTTGATTATCGATCGTTGGAAATGTACCACTATTGGCTGCTGTCTGGAAGCTGGTGCCGTAGAAAATGCCTGCTTTGAGTTCAGGCGGTCGAGTATAGTCACTGGTCGAGGCAGACCGAATAATATTTTGAATGGCGGCTAATCCCACAAAGCCACCAAACCCGTCTCCCAAAAGTCCTAAATTTGTAGTATCAGCAATTTCAAAGATCGGTGAAGCAGTATCAGCATCTTCCAGTTTTATTTGATCCAGCACGTCATTTACTTGCTGTTCCTCTGCCAAAAGCCCGGAAAGAGGTTGTCCATCCATTAAGGTTAGGGTTCGTTCATTGTTTGGAACAACCACAACAAACCCATAGCGTGCAACTTCTTTTGCATAGTTAGAGTAGTTTGCTTTATCGGTGAAAGCTTCTTGCAGCATCAGTGCGATCGGCAATTGATCGGGAGTTGAGTTTGGCAATACTGGGTAGTAAATATCCGCCGGATCACCATCAGCAGTAATCGTAGTCGTGTAATGCTTCACTTGGTCATAAATCGGATCAGGGCTAAAGGGGGCTTCCCGCTTCAACCGCAACACCTCTCCTTGTCCAGCAATAAAGCCTTTGTTAGAAATGTAAATATCGCCATTAGAATCGAGTGCTAGACCCGTGGGATTGATGAGTTCATCAGTTGCGATCGTAGTACGAGTTTTTCCATCTGGAGAGACATAGATTAGCGAACCTGCATCGCTTCCGCTCAAAATGCCATCTGCATCATATTCGAGGACATACAAACCACCAGATTGATCAAAAGCGAGATCTGCGATATTCGTAAACCCACCTGCATAGACTTCCGGTTCGCCTTCCGCATTGAGCCGGTACACTTGTGCCGTTCCGGTTTGAAACGGAAATCCAGTTAATTCTCCAACATAGAATGCGCCATCTGGGCCCTCGGTAATGGAGGTGGGAACAGACTGCCGTACGACAGATTCACCTGTGAGTGGGTTCGTTGTCCGAGCTGGAAAGACAGCTTCTAAATTCAGGTCGCCACCAAAGGCTCGCTGACTGAGCAGATCATTCGCGCCCGCATCTAAGACATAGGCAGTATTGTCCTTGATCAGCAAGTCATAAAGATTAGTATTAACATCTTGCTTGTCAGGGTTGTTATTTTGTTCATAAGCACCAAAATCTCGGAGTCTTGTCCAGGAAGAACCTCCGTCAAAACAATCGATCGCAATCAACTGGCTAAAATCAGGGACTTGAAGACTGTCTCGATTGGCTGGATTGCTGACAAGACCGACGATCGCATAAGCATTGCCATCCTTATCAAACTCAATGCCACTGACACCTGCTGCATCTCCTTCACCAGGTAATGCCAGCGATGGCAGTCCCGTAACAACTCGTTCTGCAACCCCGTTTTGAATTCGGGTAATCGCGCCGGTTGCGCCATAAGACAACAATGCACCGGGTTGACTCGGAGACGGAATACTCGCACCGGTTTCTCCTCGTCCTGCTTCGGCAACGTAAAGTGCGCCATCTGGACCAAAACTCAGCTTACGAGGACTATCCAACCCATTTGCTAGTATTTCAATTTGAAATTTCGGGAGTGTTTCCACACATTTAGGGCTGTTCAATACTTGCTCTGAAGTTGAGGCTAGGGTTGCTTCCGGCATAGTGAGGCTCCGATAAACAATTATTCTTAACTGTATCGATTCCAACTTCTGAGCGAGTTCGTGATTTCATCGGATAAGCGGTCGAACATTATTCGGAAAAAGTTCGCTTCAGTTCCCAAATACTTCCTATGGGCTTGATGTTAGCAGCGGATACTGTTGTACGTCTTCATAAGAAATGGCGTGTCCTTCAAATTCGTGGCGCGTAATCGCAGTTCTTCCTCTTCAGGACACCACCTCTGCTTCCGGAAGACACGCGCGCAGCTTCTCAAGCAGCTCAGGAGGGATCTTGGTGGGACGCATGGTCTGGGTGCTGATGCACACCATATCGATCTTTGCGGAGACTGCGGTACTACCCGATTCGTGAAACTGAACCTCTTGGAGCAAAACCAGCCCAGCCCGACCAAGCGAGAGTGGACTGGTGCAGACAACGAGTTGATCGTCTAGGCGCGCTGGCACCTTGTAGGAGATCTCTACGTGCCGGACGATGAAGCCGACCTGCTGCTCTTCAGAGAGCCGCCGTTGCTCAAAGCCCAGCTCACTCAGCCACTCGCTGCGGCCACGCTCCATGTAGCGCAGATAGTTCGCGTAGTAGACGACACCACCGGCGTCCGTGTCTTCAAAATAAATCTTGAGGCGATGGCGAGAGATCTTGTCTTCCATGGTGTTCATCGTTGGGGTGGTGGATCGTTTGTTCTCATTCGAGAGCTAACGTTGAAGTGGCTCAGTTGTCTCTGAAGCCTACTTAACTCTCCAAAGTTGGATTGTAGAGAACAACATTCTCCTGCTCGTTTGCATCGTTGCGTACAACTAGTGCATGAGCTGATTCAGTTTCACTGAGATTATAGGGTTGGTGTGGAACGCCTGGAGGGATAAAAATGAAATCACCCGCTTCGTTAACAACTGATTGCTTGAGTCTTTAACCATAGCGGGTTTCTACACGACCCTTAATTAGATAAATTGCGGTTTCATAATCACGGTGAAAATGGGGCTCGGCAGACCCACCTGGAGGAATAATCACCAAATTCATAGAAATTGCCTTTGCACCGGTTGTGGCATTAGAAATACCCACAAAATATGGCAAGCGTTGGCGGGTCAGAGTTTCAGTATCAGGGCGTAGAGTTACAATCTCTGTGGAATTAGTATCAGATGAGCCAGAGGTGTAGGAATGATTAGAGCACGGATCCCCTTGCAACGCCATAGAAATATCCCTCTCTTATAAACCGCAATTGAATTGATGGAAATCAACCCCAGTTTCAATGTAGCTTGCAGGCTAACGGTCGCAATCACCGGACACAGACAAACTTTGCAACTCAGCCAACTATATCAGGACGTGTCAGGTGCAGCGTGGCTATTCGCCTGTGTTTCTGACAACTGGCTGTCCTGTTCCAATCACTGTTTCAATAATGTTGGCAGCTTGTTGTACTCTACCAGAGTTCTGAATCGCAGATTGTAAACGCAATGCCTGAACCTTATAGGAATCCTGGGTCAACACTTTGTGAATTACTGATTGCAAGCTAGCAGCAGTTAAGCGGGCAATAGGTAGTAACTCTCCCGCCCCCGCCCAAACAATTCGAGCAGCAACTCCAGGCTGATCATTTGAAATTGGAATTGCGACCATTGGCACTCCATAAGTGAGTGACTCTAGAACTGTGTTTAAGCCTGCATGAGTGATTGTGAGAGCAGCTCTTTTAAGCACCTCCAACTGCGGTGCATAGCTGACAACAAGAGGATTTCCCGTTAAGGTTGACACTGCTTCCAACGGCATCCCCCCTCCTAGCGAGATCACCAACTGCACATCTAATCCGACACAAGCAGCGGCGATCGCTTCAAATACTGATAGGAGACGATTTTGAATTGTTCCCATCGAAGCATAGATTAGGGGCTGCCCAGTTAACTGCTCCCAAGGAAAGGGCGTGATATTTCTTCCAATCGCACTATGGTAGGGACCAGTGAAATGAAAGTGTGGTGGCAAGTTTCTGCGAGGGAACTCAAACTCAGATGGCTGCTGGCTAAGTTGAGCCAGTTTGGAATATATATCATTTGGGTGGGTATGGGGAGGTAAATTCCACCTTTGCCGATACTCAGCCGTTAACTGTCTAAACGGCTTTGTTAATCGATTCTCTAAGGAATAACCAACTCGATTCCGTAACTTTGCGCGCCAATTTGTCTGGTATTGCCAGGTTGTGAACCTTGGCGGAACGCCAATCTCTAGATTCAAGGGCAACGCATTACATAAGCTAACAAAGGGAAGATTTAGAAAGTCAGCAACCGTTCCTCCAACCGGAGAACATTGATCGACTAATAATGCTTCGATTCCTTCAGATTGAACTATGTCTGGAGCATCTTGAAGGATGATTCGCATATCTTGTTCAGCAGTTTTAAAGCTGTGCTTCAAAGAAGCGATTCCACTGAGTTTACCTCTTTGAGCCAAAATTTCTGCTTCCGATCCACTGGGGCGTTCATCTTTGCCAATAGGACTAAAACCAAAGTTTGCAGCTAAGACTTTGTCCTGAGCATCTACAATGTTCAAGAAGGTTACACGATGACCACGTTGCTGAAGCTCATATCCTAAGGGAAAACAAGCTGTAAGATGGCTTCCCGTGGGGCAAATTACACCGAAATGAGTCATAAGATACCCAAAATGAACAAATGATGAGATGACTATCTTGACTGTTCTGCGCGCTAAGAAGATAAGAACGCTTGGATTTCGGGCGATCGCAACAAAACCCAGCTTGCAATCAGTTGGATTACAAACGGAATCAATATCCAAACAGGACGAAG
>NZ_JACJPJ010000052.1:0-53986 GCF_014696015.1 Oculatella sp. FACHB-28
GTTGTGCAGACAGCTAGCGTAATACTAGTAACTTGAAGCTGCTTATATCGAGCTTTGTGACGGTCAGCACGTTTAGCAAAATCTTTGCTAAGGTGATCGCACTGATGAAGAGCCTGCTGTTTCCTCTCCTCTAACGATTCAGCAGGGGACAGCGGGTTATATCTCTCCATCGGCTTCCTCAGTTCATGGTTTCACATAACAGATATAGCATTGACGTTGAACGAGAACTTCTTTGACAGACTTTTGCTGCTAACAAGTAGCCTTTAGGTACAGCCCCACAGACAAACTTTGCTGCACAACGTTGCCCGTCACCCGCCGCTGAGCGCTTTTCGGTTGTAATGAGTAACGCTCGACGGTCGGGTGCACGCATGTTAGGCAGCCTACTGGAAAATTAGACGATCTTGATGCCGATGGAATAAGCAGTCAAAGTTGCAGGTGATGGTTTCATGTGATCTTTACCACCTGCACTGAAATCTTGGTTTGCAAGATCTGTTGTTGGTCGAAGTTGCCATAATAGATTTCCCTCACCCCTCCAATGAATTTCGGCACCACCACCAACAAGGGCAAAACCTGAAAGAACATCTGCTGTTGTAGAAGGATGTGCAGCATGTCCAGAATCTTTTGTCTGAATTGAGTGTTGGACACGACCAACTGGAAGATTCTCCCTGATACCTATTGCATAAACACTTAGAATGGCTGAACTAACAGTCATATGGTCTTTTGACCTTGCTTTCCATGAAAAAGCATTTTCAGGAAATGACGCTGTAGCAAGATTTCCACCCTGTGGATTGAAGTCTAGCCAGTTCACATGAAAACCCCCACTGATTAGCAGGAATCCAGGTGGCACTGACTCTGACGCTTCGGGATGCTGAGCTAGTTCACTAACGCTGCGACCAATGTGAATGTGCTGGAGAAGAGCGTCTCGTGTCATTCCAGCTATTTTCAACCCAACTGCATAAACCTTTAAAAAATGTGGCTGAGGTCGCTCATGATCTTTTGAGGATGCTAACCAAGCTGAGAGATTTTGATTTGGATAGGAAGCAGTTAGAAGTGCGCCGTTTGGCGGTCTGTTGGTTGCTTCTGCGCCTCCTCCAATAACAACCATATCATCAGGGACGGTACACGCAAAATCATGAAAGTGTGCTTGCTGATTGCCAGCCTTGCGTTCAAAGACAGCGACAGTGATTTTGCCAGAGGCATCGTGAAAAGTTCCAAGTTTTGTCTGAGGCATGGGTTTTCCTTTACTGCTTAACTCTGTTTACGCCCCCACTCTAAGCGGCTGAATTTGAGCATCGCAGTACCCTTATGGGTGCTTTAGCTGCACCGGAAAATTGAAGGAAAAACCCTAACAAGCCTAAAAACATGCAGCCTACAGATTGCGTTCAGCGGCAGCAAAAGAACTCCAAGGGTAGACGAAGAGCCTTTCAACTGTCCGTTGCAACGCGATTGTTGAAAGGACACAACTAGCAATTATCTATGCTATAAAATCTCCATCGTCATCGCTATCCTGTTTACTTTGCTGTAACTGTTGTACTCCATCCTCTTTAACCTCAAGCCATATACCAAATCGTCCCGATTTGACATCTTCTAACCGATATGAAATTTGCTGAACAACTTTTGTCCCACTCAATCCATCGGTTGCCGACAATGTAAAGACTAGCCGTTTTTCGTTTTGATGAGCAGAGGACAATTTCTCCAAAATCTGTACTCCCTCATCAGTAGCGAATACATAGGCAGTTCGAAGCCCCCAAGGATTATGCGATTCGTGTTTTGGAGCTAAGGCAGGGAGAGAATCTTTCCTGAGTTGAGCACTATGGAGTGTGAAGAATCTCCCAATAGTGTCTCGTTCCACCAGAGCCAGACTTGCTTGAATATCTGTTGCTTGTCTTCTGCTTCGATTCATTACTTTAATCAGCAGACTTCCTTTCTTTTCATTGAAAACTATATTTTTAGAGATAATAATTCTCGGCTTTGCTAGCAACAGGACATACAAGAAAGCCCAGGATGACAAAATACCAACTAGAAGACCTATAAGTTGGCTGAAGAAAAATTCCACCGGATTTCCTCACGCTGATTGATCTAGAAATCGCTTTTAAATTACCACCTTAACCACTCTTCAACTAATTTTCACTCCATACCAACGAGAAGCCCTTGGACTATTGCTACGATCCATAACCTAAGCAATACAACCACCCCGTTCACCCGCCGCTAGTAAATTCTCTGATTCAATAACAAACTTGACTCGGTCGGTGTGCAACGGGATTGTTATGCTGTACCTACAGATCAAGATTCCTCTTTCTCAATAAATTTTTGTACTTCTGAGAGGTTTCTACCTGTTAATGTCTCGAATTCTCGCCATAGCGAACCATGATTTAAATCGCGTCTCATCAACTCAATCAGATCTGTGCGTGGTCCTTTGGTTAAATCTTTAGCACTTATTTCTTTCTGCAAGTACTTACCAATTTTCCTTCGGAGAGCAAAGACAGCTTCTCTTGTATCCGGTGACATGCAAAGGCCCGCATCACTATATCCCCATTTATTTAATTTTTCAGCAAGTTCTCTAGCTTCATTTTCATCGATTCTGTTGATGCGATAGTGGGATAGCTGTTCAAGCACCGCAAAGATTTCAGGATATGCACGAAGTCTCATCCCATACAGCTCTAGTTCTCGCTGACTATTGAGTTCTAAGATCCATTTATTTTCTTCATGCTTGATACGTCGTTCCTCAAGTTCAATAGTCTTTTGCCATTTTTCGCGCTCTAATTCTATCGTTCTTTCCCATTTAACTCTTTCAAACTCTAAACTTCTCCTCCATTTTTCTCTCTCAGATCGCTCACGGAAAAAGCTAACGAGTGCTGTAAGGATTGCAGCAAAAAATGTAAACAGCGCACCTATTAATGCAACATTTGTAGCAATGTCCATGCTTAGGATAATTATTAATATGTTGCAAGTAGCTTTGTGCTTTCCACACCAGGAGATTTGGCAGCATAACAACTTATTATATGGAAACTTTCCGCATAAATTCAGAATTTCAGCACTTCATGACTACTAGGGCACAAGGGCGTAAGGATTACTCTGAATTTATACCCGTGTATCAGATTGGACAAGCTTGAGGTGCAGAATCCATTAAATGAATCGAGGAAGAGGGAGCGATCGCCCCTCCTCCTTCCTTCTTCTCTTACCTTCTCCGATCGCGAGTCAGTATACTCATCACTTCACCAGAACTCGGAGCAGGTAGCAACGGACTCCACATTCCCACCTCAGCAAAGCCGCGACCATGCAGGTCGTGAATCGTTTCGATTACACCATCACGAGAGCCGATAATCAGAACTCGCAGGCGATCGCGCTCACTATTCTGAAGTGCGGAAACTTCTCTCTCAACGGTAGGTGCGTTGGGATCGAGGAAACATTGAGACATGAGTTGTAACTCCTTTAAGGTTTTTGAGGAAACCCCAAAAACCTAGCCACCCCGCATTATTCACACGTTGCACCAGTGAGTGAGGGAACTAAAAGTGAGTTTATTTCACTTTCATGTCCTCAAGGGTAAGCAACACTTTTTTGACATGACAAGTCGGGGTGACTAAGGGAGTGTTAAAATCCACCATTAGCCGCCAGACTGCCTGGATCAGTTTGGGGGTTAGCTGCTCAGGGCTGTTGGCGCAGCCTTGGGTAGCGCTAGATCTTTGGGTTTAGTCGGGTTGCCGTAAGTAAAAAAGACAACCTTAGCGTGACAGCATATCTGGGATAATGGCTCTTCGTCAAGATGGTAAGTGTGGATTTATTGCAACAGTAAGAAATGATCTCATGAATGTGAATGAAGCTTAGCCTTTTTACAGTCATTCGTGACGCTAAATGCAATAGAACCAACTAATATTGAATATAATTTGTATGGTTTACAGAAGTTTCCAACTTAAAAAGCAAAAAGTTTTATGACTAACAATCGTAATATTAATTTCGGTTCCAACGGAACATACAACGAAACTGTTCAAGTACAAGGTGATTTTGTTCAAGGCAACAAGATTCAAAGCAGAAAAATCATTGAGGAGGATTTAACTCAAGCAGTAATTAACATCCAACGAATTCTACATCAGATGCAAAGTCGCTATCCGTTAGATGAAGCTCAACAGAAGGCGGCTACCGAGCTAGCTAACCGAGTAAGAAAAAACCCAGAAGCCGGAAACATATTGATTCGTTTAGGAAACTATATAGCTACTAATGGTGGTATTGAAGCAGGAATTGGTAAAGTTGTTGAGCTTTCGCTCAAGCTGCTAGGGATATAATTTCTAACCTATCTAATTTCGTAGGAACGTAATGAGGCAACTACCAGGGATGCTTGCTTTCAAAACTTGGTGGCTACTTACAGGGAAAAGTGTGGCTTACTATTTTTCCCCTGGTTTGCTGCTTCTCTGTGTTGCAGTAGTTGCATTGGCAATCCCAAAGTTTCCGTTCAAGGTAGTTGGTTTCGCCTTCGGATTGTCTAGTGGCTTATACCTTTTGAAGTTGGGCTCAAATATAGCAGAGACTATTCCGCAAAAAGCATCCTCTCATAACCCTGGCGATTCTACCAGCCGATTTATCAGTATTGATTCAGGCACGTATAATGAATCTCTCAACATTCACGGTGACTATGTACAAGGTGACAAAAACATTTTCAACAATTTTAACTTCAATCAAGATCTGTCTAGCGCAGTCATTAAAATCAAGCAGCTTGTGGGGCAAGTAGAGAAGCAAGTATCTAGTGCAGAAAATGCTCAACAGAGGATCGTTGATGATTTAGCAACATTGATGTACCACAGAGATGAGCTTAAAGATAAGTTGTATGCTTGGTTGAATGTATTAGGATTTACCTTCATCGCAGACGAAATTGATGCCGCAGAGAAGATAGTTGAAGTCGCAACTGAGTTGGAGCAAAAGCCAAGGAAACAATCATTTTTTGAATTAGACAAACGATATCGAAAGTTGAAATATTTACTCAAAACAGCTCAATGGCGTGAGGCTGACGACGAAACTGTTAGGGTAATTGCAAAGCTAATGCCAGAAGATCTTCAAAAATATCGTTGCACAGATATAGATGTCAAAGAAATTTCTCGTAAACAATTGTTGACAATTAATAGACTTTGGTTAGAGGCAAGTGGGGGGCGATTTGGCTTCAGTGTACAAAAACAGATTTGGCTGAAGATTTTAAAGTATCAGTATAAAAATGAATTTAATTCAGCAAGATCTAAATACGATATATTTGTTGAAGCTGTTGGTTGGTCCAATGAAGGAGGTCGAATCTATCATGTAGACTTTGATTATCTGATCACAAATCCAAAAGGACATTTGCCAGCAAAAATTTTGTTTTGGGAAAACTACAATTTAAGTTCCAATTACTGCTTTTTAAGTGAATGTCTATTTGATGATTTTATGGAACGAAATTACTCCAATGTTTCGTTTCTTCCAGCATGGTTAAGAAGGTATTTACTTCTGGACTAGCTAAGGATTTTTTTTACTCATTCTTTAAGAGCTATTCTATGAGGAGTTTACTCGTGGTGAATAATAACTAACGGCTCAACCAAGCGATCGCTTCTCGAATCCAATCTTCTGCATCGGCATTCTTGGATAATGCGGTCTTTTGCCCGACTGCCCGGAGTGCCTGCATAATTTCGCTGGTGGTGTAGCCCAGAGCTAGTAGCGTCATTTCCACATCTTCTTGAATGGTGGTTGCAGGAGCCGCATCGGGCAGGGTGGTTAGTCCCGACTGAAGCCGCCAGTCTGACAGCTTTGCCTTTAGCTCCAGTGCAATTCGCTCAGCGGTTTTCGTGCCGACTCCGGGAGTGCGAGACAGCAGGCGAGTGTTGCTGCTGACAATTGCCTGCACCAGATCTTGCAGTCCCAGAGTATCCAGCAGGGCAACTGCCAGTTGAGGACCTACGCCGCTGACGCTGACCAGTTGGCGAAACAGGTCGCGCTCCGCCATTGACGCAAAGCCAAACAGCACCATTTGGTCTTCTCGCACCTGTAAGTGAGTGAAGACCTGCACCACTTCACCCGCCGAAAGTTCCTGAGTCATGCGCGGGAGTACCTGTAGCTCGTAGCCAATCTGGTTGACTTCGAGCGTGAGGATAACCCGATTGTTGCCAATTTTCTGAATTGCGGCGAGGGTGCCTTTAAGGTAGCTGATCATTCAAGGAGCGAAAGACGGGGCAGGTTTTAGCCAAAACATTTAGCTAATGAAACCAAAATGCTTCAAGCCCTCTAGAATACCACCTGCACAGTGAGACTGTGCCAGATAGCGATCGCCGGATGGGTTTTCGTGATGCCAGTTGAGCAATTCTGGCTGAGCGTTGCCAACGATGATGCCGCGTGAGTGATTTGCCTGAAACATCGACAAATCGTTACCCGAATCGCCGCAAACAACAGTTCTTTCCTTCGGGATCTGCAAGCTTTGCTGAAGGAAGGCAACGGCTGCACCTTTGTTTGCCCGTTTCGGCAGGATATCCAGGTCATGTCCGCTGCTGTAGACAAGCTGAGCGTCTAATCCCTGATCTTTGAGTTCGGCTTCCAGGCAGGCTAATACCTCCTTGGACGCAGCTTCTTCCAGGAAATAGCTTGCCTTAAATGGGCCTTGTTCGCTTTGCGGCTGGGGGGTCAGGTCGTTAAATTGAGCGGCGATCGCCCTGACTTTTTCTCGATCCCATCGGTGGTTAAGCTGACTCGCCCAGGTGGGATCTGGAGTATCACCATCCTGACGATAAATTTCAGTACCCACTGCCAGCACTCGCAGATCAGGTTCAATTAATGGCTTTTCAGAACGCAGTTCCTCGAATAGAGGGAGCGATCGCCCCGTTGCATAGACAATCACCGTGCCGTGTTCTTCGCGATGCTGAAGAAGCTGCTGATTGAGTTGCTCTAGAGCGTCATCATCGCCGACCAAAGTGTTGTCTAAATCCGTCACAAACAAAAATTTTGCCACAGTAACCCCCTACTGTTCACGTTGCCTCAGAAATCTGCTCAGGCTGACGAGATCACAATACACTGCAAGGGTGCTTCTTTGCTGTTTTCTAGATCGCCTGCCCATGAACTCCTTTCGCCGAAAGCTGCTTGCCTGGCTGCCTCAACTCGATCATCGCGTTTGGATTTTGATTGCAGGTCGTCTCCTCTCTCAGATTGGAAATGGTTTCACCTTATTCTATGCACCGATTTTCTTTGTTAACCAGGTTGGGCTATCAGCAACCATTGTAGGCATCGGCATTGGCAGCGGATCGATTTCAGGCGTGTTAGGGCGAATTTTGGGTGGCTCCTTTGCCGACTCACCTAGCTGGGGACGTAGAAAAACCCTGTTATTATCGGCAGCGGTTTCAGCTCTGGCAGATGTATTTCTGACACTAACCTACAACTTTCCAACATTTCTCATCGGCAACTTACTGATGGGGTTGGGTATTGGATTATATTGGCCCGCAACTGAGGCAGTCGTCGCCGATTTAACCACTGTTGATCAACGGAATGAAGCCTTTGCCCTAACGCGATTGGGAGATACAGTAGGGCTGGGTTTGGGCGTTGTGTTAGGTGGCACGTTGATTGCACTCACAGGAGCTTATCGCGCCCTCTTTGTGATTGATGGCATCTCATTTTTAGTGTTTTTTGGCGTGGTGTATTGGGCGATCGCCGAAACTGTCGATACTGAACAAGTCAATCGCTCCTTGTTTAAAGGTTGGGCAGTGGCACTGCGCGATCGCACCTTACTCATCTTTGCTCTGGTGAATATCCTATTCACTACTTATTTGGCTCAGATCAACAGTGCCATGCCGCTCTATTTCACTAACTTTGTACCCGTGAGAAGTGATGCATCCGGCTTTTCCACGTCCACCATTAGCACCTTATTTTCCTGGCATATCATCTTAGCGGCACTGACTCAACTTCCGATTGCCCGTTACCTCAATCGGTTTAGTCGTGTGCAAGCGTTAACCTGTTCTGCATTGCTTTGGGGAATTGGCTTCCTACTCATTGGGATAACCGGAACTGCCTCAACCGCTCACTTAATCTGGGCAATTTTGGGCTTGAGTGTAATGGCGATCGCCACCGCTGCTTACAATCCATCTGCTTCAGCCCTTGTCGTCGATCTCGCGCCAGAATCTTTGCGTGGTGTTTACCTCTCAATCAATTCACTCTGCTGGGCCGTTGGATACTTTATTGGACCAACAGTAGGCGGCTGGGCAATGGATCAAACTCGCTCGATTGCCCAAACCTTCTGGATGGTCTCCGCTTTAAGTGTCCTACTGGGAATTGCAATTTTGCTTTACTTAGGTAAAGTTATTCGTCATCTGCATGATGGATAACTTTCTAGTCGCCTCCCGAATCCTTTCCCAGAGACATCGTCCTTGTGTACGGGCGAAGCATTCGGCAGGGAGATTAGGATTAACCAGAGCTTGTGCCCGAATGCTTCGCCCCTACTGATGCCGCTATTCACACTCTTTGCCCATCCTACGCTGGTTAAATCTCACATTTATTGATGGAGTTGATTGAGAAAATACTTTTTGATAATCCGTTATTTTCAAATTGGGATAAGATAGCTTGGAACTAAGCCAAAATCTATTCACAAAGCTGATTTTCCGCGGGAAAAGCCCAACCTTGTGAATGATCAGGGCATCTCATCCACACGGGTTAAAACTGTCATGAAACTAGCCGCACGTGTAAGTCAGGTCACTCCTTCTTTGACATTGGCAATTTCTGCTAAAGCAAAGGCAATGAAAGCGGATGGCATTGATGTGTGCAGTTTTAGTGCTGGCGAACCCGACTTTGATACTCCAGATCACATTAAGGCAGCGGCAAAGGCAGCCCTGGATGCAGGCAAGACGCGCTACGGTCCGGCAGCAGGGGAGCCAAGGCTGCGAGAGGCGATCGCTAAAAAGCTACAAAATGACAACAGCCTCTGCTACGGAGCAGAAAACATCATTGTCACCAATGGCGGCAAACAGTCTTTGTTTAACCTGATGCTGGCGCTGATCGACCCTGGTGATGAGGTGTTGATCCCGGCTCCCTACTGGCTCAGCTATCCCGAAATGGTGAAGCTAGCAGAAGGAACTCCGGTGATTTTGCCGACTACCGCCGAAACAGGCTTGAGGGTAACGGCTGACCAAATCCGGCAAGCCGTTACGCCAAAAACCAAACTGCTGATTTTAAACTCACCATCCAACCCGACCGGAATGGTATACACGCCTGATGAAATTCAGGCGATCGCCGATGTCGTGGTTGAAAAAAATCTCTGGGTCGTCGCCGATGAGATTTACGAAAAAATCCTCTACGACGGAGCCACACATCTCAGCATCGGTGCGGCTGGACCCGAAATCTACGAGCGCACCATTACCAGCAGCGGCTTTGCCAAAACCTACGCGATGACGGGCTGGCGAATTGGCTATCTGGCTGGACCACCGCCAATCATTCAGGCAGTCACTACAATTCAAGGACACAGCACCTCAAATGTGTGTACCTTCGCTCAGTATGGGGCGATCGCTGCCTACGAAGGTTCCCAAGACTGCGTTCAGCAAATGGTATCTGCCTTTGCCGAGCGGCGACAGTTCATCCTGGATGCGGTCAACACGATTCCCGGCTTAAGCTGTCCGAAACCAGACGGAGCCTTTTACGTCTTTATCAATATCAGCAAAACGGGAATGAAATCCCTTGACTTTTGCAGTAGCCTGCTAGAGTCTCACCAGGTTGCCGCCATTCCCGGCGTTGCCTTTGGCGCAGATGATCACATTCGCCTCTCCTACGCTACCGACATGGACAGCATCAAAAAAGGTATGGAACGGTTAGCGACCTTTGTGCAGTCACTATGATTCCGATTGCAGACAACCTGCCCAACCGCAAAACTCCGGTAGTTACCTATCTGCTGGTTGCGGTGAATGTGGCGTTGTTTGCGATCGAGCTAAATCTAGCAAATACGGGTGAACTGGCAGATTTCCTCAATACCTGGGCGGTTGTCCCAACGCGGATTGTCAAAATGGCGACCGATATGCTAGACGGAAGCTGGATTGCCGCCATTCTCATTTGCATCTCCGTTGTGCTGGGGCTATTTCTGCACAGCGGTTTTGCTCACCTGATCGGAAATCTGCTGTTTTTGTTTGTTTTTGGTCGCCGCATAGAGGAGGGTCTGGGGCACGGGCAATTCCTCTTGTT
Source organism: Oculatella sp. FACHB-28 (assembly GCF_014696015.1). Lineage (NCBI taxonomy): Bacteria > Bacillati > Cyanobacteriota > Cyanophyceae > Oculatellales > Oculatellaceae > Oculatella > Oculatella sp. FACHB-28. The sequence continues at coordinate 10,159 of NZ_JACJPJ010000052.1, forward strand.
TTACTTTGTCTGCGGCATGATAACGAGTGCGATTCAGGTGTGGAGTGAGCCAACGCTGAATGCACCACTGGTCGGGGCAAATGGGGCGATCGCAGGCATTCTGGGTGCCTATCTTTTGAGCTATCCCAAAGCAAAAATCGAGACCATTGTGCCACTGATCATTCTCTTCATCCCCATTGAATTACCTGCTCTGTTTTACCTGTTCTGGTGGTTTGTGCAACAAATCTTTTATGGCGTTAGCACCTTCAACATTGAGACAGGCATCAACTCAGGCAGCTTTGCTTACTGGATGCACGCAGTCGGACTGGCGATCGGCGCAGTTTTAATTTTTCTACTCATGCCCCGTCGAGTTTCAGCAAAAGAAATAGAGAACAGTTGAATTCCCTGGGACTGCTCTAAAGCTGGGGCTTTTCTATGCGCCATGGGTGCAAAAAGCCTCATCTTTCGATCAGTTTTAAGGCACGCTCTAACCCGTAAGCTAGGCAAAACCGTACAACCTAACCTATCCTTTATGCCAGTGGAATTAGTCGCAAATTCTGCTTAAACCCATATCAACAACCTTCTCTCCTCATCCTGTAAAAATAATGGGCAATCCTAACCAGATTTTGATTTTGTTTGCTCACCCAGCCTTAGAGAAGTCACGAATAAATCGGTGTTTAATTCAAGCGGTTCAAGGGTTAGATGCCGTCACTGTTCATGATCTTTACGAGCAATATCCTGACTTTCACATCAACGTAAAAGCTGAGCAAGACTTGCTTCTAGCGCACGACATCATTATTTTTCACCATCCCTTCTACTGGTACAGCAGCCCAGCCATCTTAAAAGAATGGCAGGATTTGGTACTAGAGCATGGTTTTGCCTATGGCAAAGGGGGAACAGCACTGCGCGGCAAAAAGTTTCTCTCAACAGTCACAACCGGGGGCGGAGAGCAGGCTTATTGCCGTCAGGGATACAATCGCTTTTCGGTACGAGAATTGCTGGTGCCATTTGAGCAAACGGCTCACCTGTGTGGCATGGACTATTTGCCGCCCTTTGTGGTTCAAGGAACTCATCAGATTCAGGAACAGGGTCAACTCGTCAAACACACTGAAGACTATCACCAGGTGATTACGGCATTGCGGGATGATCGGGTGAATTGGGAGAAGTTGCCCCAGTTTAAGCACATCAATCATGGGCTCGACCAAGTTCTCAAGTCCCAGGAGGTGTCTCACCATGTCTAATGAAAGTCTCTTCTATCAGGCATTCATTTACTTAGTGGCAGCAGTGCTGTCAGTGCCGATCGCCAAACGCTTGGGACTAGGTTCTGTGCTGGGCTATCTGCTAGCGGGAGTGATCATCGGACCATTTGTGCTGGGCTTTGTCGGCAATGAAGGCGAAGATGTGATGCACTTCGCCGAATTTGGCGTGGTGATGATGCTGTTTCTAATCGGCTTGGAGCTACAGCCTGAGCTGCTGTGGCGTTTGCGAGTGCCGATTGTGGGATTGGGCGGACTGCAGGTGTTGGTAACAACGATAGTGTTTGCAGGCATCAGCCTACTTTTTGGACTTCCCTGGCAGATAGCGCTGGCGATCGGCATGACTCTTGCGCTTTCATCAACGGCGATCGTGCTGCAAACTCTGAACGAAAAAGGGTTAGCCAAGACGGATGGGGGGCAGTCTTCCTTCTCAGTGCTGCTATTTCAAGACATTGCGGTGATTCCCATGCTGGCTTTGATGCCGCTGCTGGCTTTGGAAGGTACTGCAACCGCGCAAAATCAGGTCATTTTTGTGGCAGAGGCGGCAGAGGGAACGGGTTTACCTGCCTGGCAGCAAGCGCTACTGGTGATTGGCACAGTAGTTGGAATTATTCTCGGTGGGCGATTTTTGATGCGTCCAATCTTTCGCTTTATTGCTGATACGCGGCTGCGAGAGATGTTTACCGCAATGGCTCTATTGCTGGTGATTGGAATTGCCCTAGCAATGCAGCAGGTCGGGCTTTCTCCAGCGCTGGGAACATTTGTGGCGGGTGTGGTGCTGGCAGATAATGAGTACCGTCATGAACTGGAGTCCGACATTGAGCCGTTTAAGGGCTTACTGTTAGGGCTATTTTTTATCTCGGTCGGAGCCAGCATCGATTTTAATCTGCTCCTTCGGCAGCCGCTATTGATTCTGGGAATGGTGCTGGGGTTGGCGATCGCCAAGTTCGCCGTTCTCTTTGCGCTGGGTCGTATCTTTCGCCTTGAAATCAGCCAAAATTTGCTGTTTGCCTTTGCTCTGGCACAGGGTGGTGAGTTTGCCTTTGTCCTATTCTCATTTGCGACACAAAACCGAGTTCTGCCTCCAGACGTTTCAGAACCGCTGGTTGCAGTTGTGGCGCTATCAATGGTGATCACTCCACTACTCATGATCATCAATGAGAAACTGGTGCAGCCCAGGTTTGTTACGGCGGAAGTGGAACGGGAAGCTGACGAAATTGACGACAACGAAAATCCAGTGATCATTCTTGGATTTGGTCGTTTTGGGCAGATTGTCGGACGGTTGCTGATTGCTAATGGCTGCCGTCCAACGTTACTCGAACATGACCCTAGCCAAATCGATTTGCTGCGGCGGTTTGGCTGGAAGGTGTTTTATGGAGATGCCTCTCGGATTGATCTGCTCCATGCAGCAGGGGCAGAGCAGGCTCGGCTGCTGGTGGTGGCGATCGATGATCCTGAGAAAGCCTTGGAGATTGTTGATCTGACGCACAAGCATTTTCCCCATCTAAAAATTCTGGCACGGGCGATCGACCGTCGCCATGCCTATGAGCTAATTCGTCGGGGTGTGGAGGTGGTTGAGCGAGAAACCTTTAGCTCGGCGCTGGATATGGGTGTGGAGGCGTTAAAGCTGTTGGGGGTTCGGTCGTATAAGGCGCATCGAGCGGCCCGCACGTTTAAGTTTCACGATGTTGAGGCGTTGCGCGACATGGCAGCGGCTGAGGGAGATGAGACGATGGTGTTGGCGCGATCGCGTCAGCTTGCCAAGGATTTGGGGCAATTGTTGCAGTCCGACGATCGCGAGTTGACTCAGGAAGTCGATCGCGCCTGGGATATTTCAGCTTTACGTAAAGATTAAAGTTGGCTGCGATCGGTCAAAATCTCATATCCATCCGCAGTAACCAGGACAGTATGTTCAAACTGGGCTGAGAGGGAGCGATCGACGGTGACGACTGTCCAGCGATCGCTCAATGTCCGAGTATGCTTCGAGCCAGCATTGAGAATCGGTTCGATCGCCAGGGTCATGCCTGCTTTAAGCTTGACGTTGGGCATTTCGTGAGTCCGGAAGTTAAACACAGATGGTTCTTCGTGCAGGTTGCGCCCAACTCCATGTCCGGTGAAGTCTTCAACAACTTTGAAGCCATTTGCCTCGACGTGATCTTGAATCGCTCCAGCAATGTCCAGTAAATAACTTCCGGCTTTGACTTGCTTGATGCCTTTGTAGAGGGCTTCTTCGGCAATTTGGATAAGTTTTGCGGCAGCGGGGGTGACTTCTCCAACGGCGATCGTGATGCAGGAGTCGCCGTGGAAGCCTTCGTAGTAGGCACCTGTGTCTACTTTTAGTACGTCGCCTCGGCGAATTACTTTTTTGTGGCTGGGGATGCCATGAACGACTTCGTTGTTGATGCTGGAGCAAATGGAGCCAGGAAACCCGTGATAGCCTTTGAAGCTAGGTGTTGCGCCCATTTCTCGGATGCGTTTTTCGGCGTGGGCATCCAGGTCAGCAGTGGTCATGCCGGCTTCGACGAGTTCTGAGATTTCTTTGAGAACGGTGGCGACGATTTTTGCCGCCTGACGCATGGTTTCAATTTCGGCTGCCGATTTGGTTTCTACGCCGCGACGCTGTTTTTTGATGCGAGGTCCGGGCGCAGGTTGAGGCAAAAGGTTGGTGAGGAAATTCATGGAAGACTCAGTAAGGTGGGAGCGGGGAAGTTAGAAGAATTTGCGGGAAGTGGTACAAGCAAAGTCTTAATTTTATCAATTGTCTCTCGATTTCAGACTTTTTTGGGAGCTTTGCCCCCAAACCCCCACTGGGGGACGAAGCGCGTCCCCCAAACCCCCTCCGCAAGGATCTAGGATAAGCAGCATGACGCGCTTCGCATCGGTGGGATGCACGGTTGGCTGCTCTTTGCGAATTTTAATCAGACGGGTTGCTGTTCTGCTACGGTCAATACGCCCCGCATTCCGGCTTCGCTATGTCCAGCAATGGAGCAGTGCAGTTCGTAGGTGCCTGATTTGAGTGGCACAAAGACCCATTCGGCGATCGCTCCCGGCTTGAGTTCGAGTTCGTGAATTGCGCCTTTGACTTCAACGTTGCCTGCTTCTACTTTTTGCGTCCAGATGGCATCGGCAAAATCTTTAGCGGTGAAGTAATGTTTTTGAGAACTGGGGTTATCTAGTACTAGCTTGTAGCGTCTGCCTGCAATGAACTCTAGATGGTCGGGGACGAATTCTAGTTCTTCGGTGGAGTTGCCCAGGTGAACGCTGATCTCCATTAGCGGTTCTGAATGGGAGAGGACAGCGGCGATCGCCCTTCCACTGAACTGCGGTAGTGCTCCCACCCCAATCACAATACTCAAGCTGATTGCCAGCCCCAGAAACCAACGGAAACTAAACCGTAATCCTCGCCACAGAGTAAACATTGACTACCCTCCATCCGTTTGACGTTGCTTGCCCTAATTATCAGGTGAAGAATTTCTGGTTACAAGACAGAATCCTCTTCACCCATGATGGAGATCAACGTGAGGCATGAGGGAATGCGGTTTTTCCAATCCGTGGCGCTCCATCAGTTCCTGGTTACCCATGATTTGATGGGGATCGCCATCTGCAACGATGCGACCTTCGTCCATCAAAATAACGCGATCGCACACTTCCAAAATCAGCTCCAGATCATGCGCAGAGATCAGCAGGGTTTCTTGCGATCGCTGCAAAAACTGAATCAAGCGACGACGGGCACGTAGGTCTAAATTGGCGGAAGGCTCGTCATAGAGCATCACGCGGGGACGCATGGCGAGAACTCCAGCGATCGCCACCATCTGTTTTTCACCACCTGATAGGTGATGGGGTGGACGATGAGAGAGCGTTTGTAGCCCGGTGAGAGCGATCGCCTCCTGAACCCGCAGATCGACTTCTTCGGGCGGCAACCCCATATTTTGCGGACCAAACGCGACATCTTCTCGCACCGAGGCTGAGAAAAGCTGGTCGTCTGGGTTTTGAAACAGTAAACCGATCTCAGGACGAAAATCTCCTGGCAAAATGGGTTCGCCAAAGACAACAATTTCTCCAGCGTTTGGTTTGAGAACGCCGCAGATCAATCGAAAAAAAGTAGTTTTACCGCAGCCATTGTGACCAATTACGCCAATCCTTTCTCCAGCTTTGACAAGCAAACTAATTTCATGCAAAACATTGGGCTCATCAGGGTAGCAAAAGCACAGTTTTTTGATCTCCAGTGCCAATTGGATCTGCTGAAGTGTGTTGCTGGTCTGGGATAGCCGCTCGGTGGAACTCATAGACAAACTAAACCTAAAGAATCTCTGCCACGACTAAACCTGTCGCAATCAGAAGTGTACAGACCAAACCAAAGCCGCTCCAGGTTCTTAATGTTGCGGGTGATGAGGTCGGCCCAGCATAAACTGGGTGAACTTTAAATTTTTCGCTACCATAGCCCCGTAGCCGCATTGCTTTGTAAATTCTTTCGGATTGCTCGTAGCTACGGACTAACAGCGTCCCAGCGAGCGAAGCCAAAAGTTTTAATTCCCGCAGGTCAGGCATGAAGGGCAGGTACTTTTTTTGCGGGGATCTGCCAAACCCTCTCAGCCGCATGGCTTGCTGCATGGTGCTTAAATTTGCCGCAATATCGTACAGGTAGCGATAGGTAAGCAGCGTCATATCAGCAATCAGACTCGGCAACCCTAGCGATCGCATCGTTTTCACGGTCGTTAAAAAGGGAGTTGTGCCCATCAGAATGAGTGCCGTTGTAATAATCGCGAGAAACCGACCGACCACGAGCAGCATGGCTAAAATGCCTTCTTGCCGTAGGGTCAGCACTCCCCACTGCCAGAGCACCGTTTCGCCAGAGAAAAACGGCAGCAGCAAAATTACGCCCAGCAAAAAGAAACCCGGATAGCGTAACCGACTGATCAAAAAGGAGAGCGGCATCCGGGAGAGGAGATAGAGTGTGGCGGCGATCGCCAACACCACAGGCACCAGCCGCAGATCTTTAATGAAAGCAAAAGCAAAAATCAGAACCAGCAAGCCAATCAGCTTAAACCGAGGCTCCCAGCGGTGTAGCGGCGAATCAAGATAGGCATATTCGTCTAACTCAAACCTCATGCACTACCCTCGCCGCTCAATTAGTTCTGGCTTCACCCGCTGCAAAAACATGACCAACAACAGCGTAAAAGTACCCTCAATTAGCATCAGCGGCAGGTGAGCCAGCGACAGCCCATAAACGGCCGCTCGTTCCGTCTGCGCATCAAACCCAGACGGAATGTTGGTAATCACCAGAAAGAAGAAGATCACGGCTGCAAGTCCCAAACCCAAAGCTCCAGCAAGAAATGCAAATACATTAGTCGCTAGCTTCTCGCCTAGCTTCTGTCTGAAGACATGACGCAACTGAAAAATGTGAGACGCCACCAGTGCTGGAATGCCCATCATCACTGCATCTACGCCCAATGTTGTTAGCCCTCCATGCCCAAACATAATGGCTTGAAAAAATAGACCCACCAAAATGGCAGGAAAGGCAAAGTAGCCCAAAACACATCCCAACAGTCCGTTTAGCACCAGGTGAACGCTGGAGGGCGGCACGGGAATGTTGATCGAGGAGGCAATGAAAAAGGCGGCTGTTAGCAACGAGGCTTTGGGCAACTCCTCAGTCGGATCTTTGAGCCGATTGATTTGGCGCAGGGAATACCAGGTTACAGGAACGGCGATCGCATAGCCCGCAATGCACACTGAAGCCGGAAGAATGCCATCAGGAATGTGCATCGCTATTTCTTCCTGGCAAGAAAGAACAAAGCAGTACCCACAAATCCCCAAATCACTGAAACAGCCATCAGCCCTTTTTGAGGAATCGAAAGGTTGTCACCAATGCCAGAAGCAATCTGGCTATTTGACTCATCGTCTGCCTCAGATGCTCCTGCATTTGCCCCTAACACGCCTGCTTCTCCACCTACAGAAATGTTGAGAATTTCGCCATGTCCAGCCTGTCTCACCTGCACCTCCCACGTACCAGGAATGGAGGGGTCTGGGGCAAACACAAAGCGCCCTGTCTCATCCGCAGTGCCGGTTAGCCAGGGCGTAGATGGATCTGCAGGCGAATAGACCGACACCTGAGCCTCTGCCATCGGCTCACCGCTGTCATAGTTAGCTTGAAGCTCTATTGCTTCGGTTGCCTGGTAGGTGATCCCCACTCCGTGGGCGATCGCCCTCACCTGCCAACTCACAACTGAGATCAGCGCTAGAGGAATAGCAAACGTTCGTCTCATGTCGTTAACTGTGTCTCCTCACAATGACCTTCCCCAACATGACCCAGGCTCGGCAAAATCTCAAGCAGCTTGTTGTAATCTTCCTCAGAAAGATTTTGCTCCAGGTCAGCCGTATCAACCGTTAGTTCCCCACCCTCAGCCAAATCAGCTAGAGATTGAAAACCCAAAGCACCCACATTCAGTTCATCATCAGGCGCAGCTTCCCCATCGCCAAAAAGGTGGTCAAAGTGGAAAGTTGCTTCTACGTCAGCCGTGCCGCCCGGTTCTAAAATGCCTTTGCGCTCATCACCGACAAAATCTCCGCAGCTAAACGCCAACTCCTCATCTACGTTCAGCGTGAAGTTAACAGTTTCGCCATCCTTCGTGGCAACACCCTGAATTACCATTGCATAGCCGCTCGCGGGGCCTTCATCCGCATTCACCATTTGCCAAGAGAGGGCATTGTAGCGACCAGCGGGGGCTTCTACCTCTTCCACCAAAACTGGCTCTGCATTTTCGTCTCCCTCTGCCAGGTCAATCGTCTTCACCTCTTCAACCTTGACTTCCTGACTAGCTTGCAATTCGTCGCCTGCTTCTGGCTCGTAAGGCGGCTCAGTTTGGTATGCTGTCAAGTCAGCTAGATTTACATAAAGATGATCAAAGCTAATTTCCCATCCGTCTTTAGACACAAATCCCTGACGAACAAAATCTTCTCCATTAGCTCGAATTTGCAGTGTACCTGTTTCTCCTGAGGCTTGAGTCTCTGGAGTTTCAGCGGTTGATTCAGTTTCGGGAGCTTCAGCTTCAGGGGTTTCACCACCAGCGCAAGCCTGGAGTAAGCCTGGCAGGATGAGGGCTAAACCTACCAGTGTTAGAAGTTGCTTTTTCATGCAGAAGGTCGTCCTGATTATCTAATCAACAGAAGTTTTGGTGCTAAATTCCGTTGTTCTCATGCTCTGAGCCGTAGAAATGCTCAGGCATTGGGGAATACAACAGTTCAGTGAACCTCGTTCTTCTAAGAAATTCAATCCGCCAAGGGGGGATAAAATAAACCGAATTCTACCCGAATTTGCCCAAAATCCTGATCCTGGGGAAAAAGGACAGGACTGAAAACAGTAGATTTTCTGGAAAAATCAAAATACTGCTAATAGACTTTCTTCCCAAGCTAGGACTATACTGAGAAATTGTGAGTATTGAAAAAGCTATGAAAGCGCAGGAAATCATCCGCTCGATTGAGGCGGAGCAGTTAAAGAGTGACTTGCCTATCATCCACGTTGGCGACACGATTCGTGTGGGTGTACGGATTCAGGAAGGCGGCAAAGAGCGGGTACAGCCCTATGAAGGCACCGTTATTGCCATGCGAAATGGTGGCATCAATGAAACCATCACCGTTCGCCGCATCTTCCAAGGCGTTGGCGTAGAGCGAGTATTTTTGCTTCATTCTCCTCGCGTTGCCAACATCAAGATTATTCGTCGAGGCAAAGCGCGTCGCGCTAAGCTTTACTATCTGCGCGATCGCGTTGGTAAGGCAACTCGCCTCAAGCAGCGGTTTGACCGGGCACTTTAAACTGCTAGGTACTATACAGCGACACAAGCTGTTAAACTGGGGTATGCTCCGGTAAACCCCAAATGCGCTCTTAGTTCAGTTGGTAGAACGCAGGTCTCCAAAACCTGATGTCGGGGGTTCGAGTCCTCCAGGGCGCGCTTTAATTCAACGGATTGTATTCCGCGTCAGTCGTCCATCTTCCATGTGAATGGTTCGATCAGCTACGTCCAGAATGCGATTGTCGTGAGTCACTAGTAAGACGGTGCAGCCTTCTTCTTTAGCAAGTCGCTGCATAATTTCCACGACATCTCGTCCCGATTTGCTGTCGAGTGCCGAAGTGGGTTCGTCCGCCAGCAGCAGTTTAGGATAGCTAACCAAGGCACGGGCGATCGCCACTCGCTGCTTTTGCCCACCCGACAGCTTTTCGGGATAGTAATCGACGCGATCGCCCAGCCCTACAGCAGTGAGAATTTCTAGCGATCGCTTGCGGTATTCACGCGGTGGAATATGTTTGTGCAACCTCAAAGATGTACTCACGTTCTCCCAAGCAGTCAAACACTCCAGCAAATTGTGAGACTGAAAGATAAAGCCGATCTGGTTGCGCGTTTGAATCAGTTGCCTTTTTTTTGCGCCCTGCAACTCCTGCCCCAAAATTTTTAGGCTACCTTCCTGCACCGCTCGCAATGCGCCAATTAATGTTAGCAAAGTGGTTTTGCCACCACCCGATGGCCCCTCTAAAATCACCACTTCGCCCGGATATAAATCCAGGTCAACCTCCATCAGCACTGGTTTCCGCAGTGCCCCCTGCCCAAACGCATGGTTCAAATTACGAACCGCTACAACAGGTTCCATGACTAAAATACGTCCGCAGGGTCAGCAGAACGAAGCTTGTTCATGGCGATCGCCCCCGAAATCACACACATCACCAGCGTCAGGATAAATACTTGCAATGCAATACCCGCCCGCATCGTTAGCGGAATCTTAGTCAAATAAGTGAGCAACCCATACATCCAGTAAGAGGTGATGTAACCCGGAACAAACCCCAAAACTGCCAGAATCACTGCCTCCTGAAGCACTACAGCCAGCAGCGAAACATCTGAGTAGCCCATCGCTTTGAGCGTTGCATACTCAGGCAAATGATCACTCACATCGGTGTAGAGTACCTGATATACAATCACCACACCCACCACAAACCCGATCGCCGCTCCAAAGTTAAGAATCTTCCCCTCCGGAAAAGAAGCCCGGAATGCCTGCTCTGACTGCATCAACTCCTCACGAGTCATCACCTTCACTGCTGGCGGCAAGGTACTTTGCAAGCGAGTTCGCACCGTCTCCAGATCGGCTCCCGCCTCCAAAAACAAACTGCCTACATTCACCTGCTGGAGACTATCCTGACCATTGCGCTGAGCAAGATTCCAGTCACTCATGATCACATGCCCCTTATCAAACATGGTGCTGCCCAGGCTAAATAGCCCCACCACATGAGTTCGGCGTTTACTCATCACCGTACTCACTACACCTTGCTGGCTCAATAGGTCTGGTACAGGGCCAAGCTGGTCCTGTGAAAGGCGGTCAAACAAAACACTACCGGGCGCATTCAGCAAATCAAGCTGCTGGTTTACCTCAGGCATATCAAATACCGGACGAGCCGGATTAAACGCCAGAATTCTAACGGTACTGGGGAAGAAGTCGATCTCTGAACTCGCCTCTTCCGTTCTGTCCGCTGAAGGATTCTGTAGATCTTCGGGATTTACCCATTCTGCAGAACTGATATAAAGCGGATTGGCAGCCGCAACGCCAGTCACTGCATCTGCTTGATAGAGATAAATGCGCGAAAAGCTACCAAAGCTAATAGTTGGCGTATAAGCAGACACCAAAAACAAATCACCTGCTAGATTCTCTGGTACCAGCGTGACTCCATCAAACAACAGTGCCCGCAATCCCAACTGGGTAAAGATGAGAATGTTAGAGAACGCCACTCCTGTCATCGCAACGAGCAATCGCGCCTTTTGATGAGATAACTGTGCCCACCCTAAGGGTTTGTTGATCTGAAGCCATTCAAGAGAAGATTTAAGAAAACGTTTCATAGAACAATCACTTATGACTCATTGACTAGAGCAGCTTCTCTAAAAAAACTGTGCAAGCACTATCGTTGTATCGCTCGATTGGATAAAAGCCGAGACGCTGATAAAGCTTGATGGCTGGGGCTTGTTTGTACTCATCAACAGTATCTAACCTAACTTTTGTGTAATCATTCCGTTTAGCAAAATCCAGCAGCATGTAACTCATCTTGGTTCCCCATCCCTGTCCTCGGTAGGGGTTAAGGAACCACATACGTTTGAGTTCACAAATATCGCCACTGGTGTCGCTACTTAAATAACGAATCGCCCCGCAGCCAACAACCGTTTCACCATCAAGTAGAACCAGGAAAATTCCTCGATTGTCGAAGTAGTGCGATCGCACCTGATCAATATCCGAGAGATTGTCATGCCGCCGAATCACTTCCTCAGGGACCTGAAAAATCTCCTGACATACCGCCAAAATGACTTGCTTAACATCCTCAATTTGATGCGGTTGAATCGGTTTAATTTCAATCATTTCTGTTTGCGTCAAGCCTCAATATCAACTCTTAACATCAGCTTTCAACATCGATCTCAACCCGAACCTGCATATTCGTTAAGTCAGCAACCCTGACGCTATCCTCTGGACTGATCCGAATTTTCACTTCCACAACGCGAGTTGTCTCATCCGTCGTGGGGTCAGAGGAATTGCTCAAAAGAGTACGCGCCCCAATTTGTAAACCAATGTGATCAACAGTGCCCTGAATCCCTCCTTCAAAGCCGCCATATTCACTTGTGATAGTGGCACTTTGCCCGAGTTGGACTTTAGTAATCTCAGTTTCGTAAACTTCGGCGATCGCATACATCTCATCCGTTTGCCCCAATTCCACGATGCCCTGCTCTGTGTTGACCTGTTCCCCTACGCGTGTGTTAATTCGCAAAATCTGACCCGCTACTGGCACTCTGACCTGCGTATCTTCCAGGTCAGCCTGCCTTTGCTCGACTGCAATTAAAGCCTTATCCAGTTCAGCTTGAGCCACCTGCACATCCACCGGGCGAACCTCTTGCAGCATCGCCAGATTTTCCTGCTCCTGCCGAATCTGTTCCCGCAGGGTCGCCAAGGTGGTGTCTAGTTCAGCCCGTCTTTGAGACAGTGCCGCTTGCCTCGTTTCAAATTCCTCACGCGCCAGTTCCAATTCCTCAATGCTAGCCGCCCCTTCCTGCTGAAGCGATTGGTTGCGCCGATAGTTCAATTCTGCCCGCCGCAGTTCGGCTTCGGCACTGGCGATCGCCGCCCGCCGCTCATCTACCTCGGTACGAAGCTGCGCCTCCAGTCGCGCAATGTTTGCTCGCTGCGCCGCAATTTCTGCATTTTTGGCATCTCCAGACTGCGTTTGAGCTAGCAATGCCTGGTAATATTCGACGTTTTTCTGGGCTTCCTCTAAGTCCCGCTGCCGTCGCTCCTGCCCTTGCAAAATGGCGATTACCTGATTTGCTTCAACGCGATCGCCCTCTTCCACCAGGATTTGATTCACCCGGCTATCTTGAGCATTAGGCACAGAGAGTTTGATCACTTCCCCTTTGGGAGCCAAACGACCTAACGCGACAACGGTGGCGATCGGTGCAACCTCAGCTGTAGTATCAGCGGGAGGCTGTTCTGCCTGCAAAAAACCACAAGCCGTACAAGCTGAAACCATACCAAAAACGACCGCATGAGCAGCGTAGCGACCCAATGCTGGAAGCAGGGAAGGAAAATGAACCATAGCCCGACAGCAGTTTCAGCAAAACTTTCTTAAACCAGTTGACTTGATCCCAAGGAAATTTGCCCTCCCCCGCCCGGTCATTTCACTGGTGGATTGAATTTGACCTGAAGAGCAATTTCAGTCTTCTTCAGACTCAGCGTCCCATATCATTGCATCCAAAGTTTGATGCTGGGTACGCCGTGACTGGCGACGATATTTTTTGCTTTCCAGGCGAGGTTCGTAATAGCTCTCGCCTTTCTGGTTAATTTTCAGCTTCATGCTAGAGTCCTGATCAGTTTTTTGCTGAAGCTGAGTTTGACGGGCGATTGCCTCTTCCAAAAACACCAAATAATGCTCGTAGCGTTCCCAGTCGCCCCGCACAGCGCAGTTTGGCTCATCTCGGTGCAGACAGTTACTAAATTGGCAAGTCGCTTCTGCTAACCGCTGTCGCGCTTCTGGGAAAAAGTCTGCCAATTCCACAGGCGCACAGTCCAAATCTGGCTGGTTGAAACCGGGCGTATCAGCTAACAGACCGCCACCCGGCAATTCAAATAGCTCGACGTGCCGCGTTGTATGACGACCACGTCCCAACTTCCCGGAAACTGAACCCACCCGCAAATCTACGTCTGGAATTAGCTGGTTGATTAAACTCGATTTACCTACTCCTGAGGGACCGGAGATGACCGTAATTTTTTGTTTAAGCTGAGTTTGCAGGTTGTCCAACCCCATTTGATGCTGGGTGCTGAGCATCTGAGGCTGATAGCCCCATTGTTGAAGGCGATCGCGCCACTCTGCTTGCATTTCAGCACTCACCAAGTCACTCTTATTCAAACCCAGACAAACTTCTAGCCCAGTTGACTCAGCTTTAATCAAGAAGCGACTAAGCTGAAGCGGCTCTGGGTTAGGGTCTGCCAGGGCAAATACCAGCAGAATTTGATCTGCATTGGCGATCGGTGGACGATCGAGTTCACTGTCGCGGGGAAATACCTGGGCGATCGCCCCTCTTCCCCCAGCCCAATCAGGTTCCTCGACCTGGACGCGATCGCCCACCCAAACCTGCTGCCCAATTTTTTTCAGGCGCGATCGCCGCGTACAGAGCAGCGATTTGTCGCCCAACTGCACCCAATAGTAATTGGCCTGAACTGCCAGGACTGTGCCTACCAGATCTTCAGAACTTGCAATCACCGAGTCGTTCTCGGATTTCTGAGCGTTAGGCTGCTGGTCTAACTCAGCACTCATCACTCAACACTCAGAACTCTTCTCGCTGGGTCGTCGCACTCGAATTGCGAAAAACCCTGCCCGTTCCTCAACTTGCTCAATTCCATAGCCCTCCATCGTCAGGCTATCAGGAACCTGCTCCATCGGCTCTCCTGGGTCTAGCCAGACTTCTAGTAAAGCGCCTGGAGCCATCTTTTCCAGCCGAAGTTTTGTCTTGACAAAATTAATCGGACAGGGCGTTCCCCTCAAATCCAGTTGAGCATCGGGCAGATGCTCAGCAGTAGATGCTGCACTACTCATCCTCGAAACAGCCCCCCTAGAAAGCCTTCAATGCCACCTCCTTTACCAAGGCGATCGCCCCGAATCTTAGCTAGCTTCTCTAATAGCTCACGCTCTTCAGTAGTCAACCGCGTTGGGATATCAATCTGGATAGTGATTAGATGATCCCCACGGCTAACCGGATTGCCTAAGCGGGGTACACCTTGATTTTCCTGGGTGAGCACTGTTCCAGGTTGGGTGCCAGGGGCAATGGTCAGCTCAGTGGGTCCATCTACCGTATTCACCTCTATCTGACAGCCTAGAATTGCCTGTAAATAGCTAATCTTGATCTCCGAGAGAATGTTAATGCCATCGCGCTGAAACTCGGCATCTTCATTCACGAACAGGTAAACATACAGATCGCCCGGTGGTCCACCTCGCTGCCCCGCATCCCCTTCCGAAGAAACGCGCAGCCGCGTGCCATTATCAACCCCAGCCGGAATCGTAATTTTTAGCTTTTTGGCTTCCTGCTTCTGCCCACTGCCGCCGCAAATCTCGCACTTCTCCTCAATCACCTGCCCTGCACCATTGCAGGTCGGGCAAACTGAGACTTGAGTAAAGCTGCCAAAGGGCGTTCTGGTGGCACGACGCACTTGTCCTGAGCCGGTGCAGGTCGGACAAGCTCTAGGACGAGTACCCGGCTTTGCCCCTGAGCCGCTACAGTTCGTGCAGGTTTCCAGATGGCTAATGCGAATTTCTTTTTCGCCGCCAAAAACAGCTTCACGAAAATCAAGCTTTAGGTCGAGCCGCAAATCATCCCCTCTGACCGGGCCGCCGCGACGACGACCGCCACCGCCGCCTGGTTGCCCGCCCATACCGCCAGAGAAGCCACTAAAAAAGCTTTCAAAAATGTCGGCAAAACCGCCCAAATCGCCGAAGTCCTGAAAGCCGGCTCCCGCTGCAGAGCCAACTCCTGCTTCACCGAATCGATCGTAACGGGCACGAGTTTCAGGTTCAGAAAGCACTTCATAGGCTCGGTTGATTTCCTTGAAGCGCTCCTCGGCACCATCTTCCTTGTTGACATCAGGGTGATACTTGCGCGCTAAACGTCGGTAAGCACGCTTGATCTCCTCTTTGTCTGAATCACGGGAGACACCGAGCATTTCATAATAATCACGAGCCATAGGAGACTGCTTGCTTAGATAGAAGGGCTTTAGGTTTGAAAATTAGGAAACTCACTAGGGCTAGGATAGCTTACACCCTACACCCCCTATTTAATACCCTAGCACTCTAGGCTAATCGACTGCCTCGTAATCAGCAGTTACCGTGTCATCGTTTTCAAAACCGTATCCAAACTCTTCCTCTAGCGTTGAGCTAACGTTGCCGTTATCTTCTGCAATGGAAGTCTCGTCTGAATAGTCATAATCTGGATCATCCTGGTTGATCTGCTGATACACTGACGCGCCAATTGCAAACAGGGCTTGCTGGAGAGCATCTAGCCGTTGCTTCATCGCTTCAACGGAAATGGAGCGGTCAGCGACCGCCGCCCGCAGTTCAGCCACTCGCCCATTTGCCTCTGCTTTAAGACCATCAGTAATAAACTGAGCATTATCCCTGAGCGTTGTCTCCCAGCTATAGAACAGCCCATCTGCCTGATTCCGCAATTCCACCAGTTGCTTGCGACGCAGATCATCCTCTGCGTTAATCTCCGCATCTAGCTTCATTTGCTCGATCTCAGATGGGGTTAGTCCACCTGTGTTGGTAATTCGCACGCTTTGCTCTCGCCCGGTGCCCTTATCTCTAGCTGCCACCTGAAGAATGCCATTTGCGTCAATTTCAAACGACACCTCAATCTGAGGCACTCCTCTAGGTGCAGGCGGAATGCCCGCTAGCTGAAATTTACCCAAACTTTTATTGTCTTTTGCTAAAGCTCGTTCTCCTTGCAAAACATGGATTTCGACCGAAGTTTGACCATCGGTCGCGGTCGAGAATGTCTGCGTCTTGCTTGTAGGAATAGTCGTATTTCGTTCAATGATTCGGGTAAATACTTCACCTAGCGTTTCAATGCCTAGAGACAACGGTGTTACGTCAAGCAGAAGCAAATCCTTGACTTCGCCAGCCAAGACACCTGCTTGCACTGCTGCACCTAACGCCACAGCCTCATCGGGGTTAACTGAGCGATCAGGAGTTTTGCCATTAAAATACTGGCGAATTGCGTCCTGAACCGCCGGAATTCGGGTAGAACCTCCAACCAGAATAATCCGATCGATATCCTCACCGGTCAGGTCGGCATCCTTGAGTGCTTGATTGACTGGCTCGATCGTGCTGAGTACCAGGTGATTGACTAATTCCTCAAACTTAGCGCGAGTTAGCTCCATTTCTAGATGCTTGGGACCCGTTTCATCCGCTGTGATGAACGGCAAATTGATTGAGGTCGTCAGCATGTTAGAAAGCTCAATTTTGGCTTTCTCAGCCGCTTCTCTCAGACGCTGAAGCGCCATTTTATCAATCGACAGATCGATGCCTTCATTTTCTCTAAAGCTATCGATCATCCAGCGCACCAAGGCATTATCAAAATCATCACCGCCTAAGTGATTGTTGCCTGAAGTCGCCTTGACCTCAAACACACCATCCCCTAGCTGTAAGACTGAAACGTCAAAGGTGCCGCCTCCGAGGTCAAAAACCAGTACGGTTTGATCCTGGTCTTGCTTATCGAGACCGTAAGATAATGCAGCGGCCGTCGGCTCATTAATAATTCGTAATACTTCTAGCCCTGCGATCGTTCCAGCATCTTTAGTGGCTTGTCGCTGAGCATCCGTAAAGTATGCAGGAACCGTAATCACAGCTTGAGTGGGAGGTTCACCCAGATAATTTTCAGCATCCTGCTTGAGCTTTTGCAGGATCATGGCTGAGATCTCTTGGGGAGTGTAGGTGCGACCCCGAATCTGCACGTCTACCGTGTCATCCTTACCTTTGATACAGGTGTAGGAAACTCGAGTTCGCTCAGTTTCGGTATCATCCCAACGCCGACCAATAAATCGCTTGATGCTGAAAACAGTATTTTCGGCATTCGTTACAGCTTGTCGCTTTGCTAGCTGCCCCACCAGCCGCTCACCCGTTTTGGCAAAGCCAACAATGCTGGGAGTTGTCCGCCCTCCTTCGGAGTTGGAGATGACGATCGGTTGACCGCCCTCCAAGACAGCAACACAGCTATTTGTCGTGCCCAGGTCAATACCAATGACTTTTCCCATAATTAGCGGCTGTGAACGTGTTCAAGTGAATGAGTACAAAATGTAGATGAATTGAACTCATTTCTAACAGAGTATTCCGCAATTTTTCGGGAATCTGATCAGCTTAGCCTAAATTTTATGGGCAACCCCTTAGCAAAGCGACAGCTATAACCGTAGAAACAACACGCACCTCATCAAGAACTTGTAAATAAAGTACGCGTCTACTGAGATTCCCTTAACCGTCAGTCTCGCCCTGATATGCTTCATCCGAAGTTATCACGGGTTCTGGGGCGGTAGCAACTTTAACCATCGCATGGCGTAAAACTCGCTCACCCAGGAGGTAACCTCGTACTAACTCCTCGATCACAGTGCCCTCAGCATGTTCGTCTGTTGCTTCTCGCATGACAGCTTCATGCAGATTGGGGTCAAATTCTTTGCCTTCAGAACGCATAGGCGCTACGCCAACCCGCTTGAGACAATCAACCAGCTGCTTGTAAACGCTCTGGTAGCTCTTGTGGATATTCATCTCCTGATCAGTTTGCGGCTTGATCTGCGATCGCGCCCGCTCAAAGTTATCGACCACTGGCAGCAACTCGACGATCGTGGAGCATTTGACCTGCTGCTCCAAGTCTTCCTTCTCTTTTTGAGTCCGCTTGCGGAAGTTGTCAAAATCAGCGGCAATCCGCATGTACTGCCCCGTGCGTTCTTCAACCTGAGCCTTTAAAGACTCGACTTGTTGAGTTAGCTCGGCGATCGCTCGACTGTCTACCTCAGCTTCTACAGGCTGAACCTCTGGCTCAGCTTCTACAGGTTCAGCTTCAGCTTCGATCACTTGCCCCACAGACTCCGGGTCCGCAGTTGAATACTCTGAAGCGACCTCTTGACTATTTTGTACCGTTGCCTCATCGGGCATTGTTTCACTCTCCACTTGCTGTACATCCTCTGAGGTATCAGCCTCTGACCCTTGAACGTTCTCTAGCTGCTTTTCTTCCTCAATCATTGTCTACTATATCCAGAACCTAGAACTGAATTTCTCGTGGGCTATTTCCAATTAAACCGAATCCGTTGTCAAAACTTTGCTAATTTGTTGTCTTGATTTGGGAAAGGTCTTCAATGGATACGAGTTCATCTATGGATGATTCTAACGATTAAGCGAATTGGACAATGCTTTTTAACCCAGAGCGTTTGGGTAGAGAGCCAAATTTGGTCGTACAGGCTATTATCGTGAACACAAAGTTTAGCTATTTAACCCCATCCAACCGAGTACTACTCTATCGCAACCCGATACGGACAAATCTCTGGTAGTTTCCGACTAGCCTCTTCAGGTTTCATCGCACTATGATTCTTTCATGGAGTTCTTTGAAAAGTGCGACGCTTCCAAGGCCTAGCAAATTTCTCACGCAGCCTTAATTAACTTTAGCTGCGAGTCGATTATCCTCATAAACGCTCTGGTAACAATCCTGAGACCCTCTTGTAAGGAGACTTTCTGCATCAGCTATGGCTAATTCCCCGTCACAGCGCCGTGCCCTAATCGTCCAGCATAATTTTTCGCCCTTTAGTAACAAACTGATTCAGTCGGGCTACATCAACAACGAGCAGATGCAGCAAGCTCTAGTTGAAAGCCGTAAGTCAGGCAGACCCCTGACCGAAGTGCTGGAGATGATTACAGGGCAGCAGCTTCCGCCGGACTTGTTACGCCAATACAAGAAGCAGCAGCTATTTGAACTTAAAATTCTCTACGGCGTTGAGTCTCTCGACCCGGAAATCAACCAGATTTCCTCAAATCAAGTAAGCCTGCTGATTGACACGCTGATTCCAGTTGATTTTTGCCGTCGCCATCGGTTGGTGCCCGTGTCTAAGCAGGAGGGAGACTTGCCCTATGTCCTCGTGGCAATGGTTGATCCAGACAATCTAGATGCACAGGACGACTTGAATCGACTGTTGAGACCCAAAGGGTTGGGGCTTCGGCGGATGGTGATTACCGCAGAAGATTATCAGCGCATCATCAATCATTATCTTGACGAGCAACAAGAGCGGGAAAAGCAGCGTGAACAGGAATCGAAGGTAGATGTTAAAGCAGACCTGGAGGTTCTAGACTACTTAGACCTACAAGAAGCACCAGGCGATCTAGATGCAAACCTAGATGAGGCTCTGCAAGATGCAGAGGCGGCTCCAGTCATTGCTCTGGTCAACAAAATCATGGTCAAAGCTCTGCAGGAGGGGGTTTCTGATATTCATATCGAGCCTCAGGAAGAGTCTTTGCGGGTACGCTTTCGTAAGGATGGTGTACTGCGACAAGCGTTTGATCCCCTACCCAAAAAAATTGTGGCTGCGGTGACAGCCCGTTTCAAAGTCATCGCTGAGCTAGATATCGCTGAGCGTCGCCTGCCCCAAGATGGTAGAATTCGGCGGATTTTTGATAATCGCAAAATTGATTTTCGGGTTAGCACACTGCCTAGCCGCTACGGAGAGAAAGTCGTTCTGCGAATTCTAGACAACTCTGCGACTCAGCTTGGTCTAGACAAACTGATTACTGACCCAGATACCTTGCAGATTATGCAGGAGATGGTTGCTCGTCCATTTGGGTTGATTCTGGTCACTGGCCCAACCGGATCAGGTAAAACCACGACGCTATATTCAGCGCTGGCAGAGCGAAATGACCCCGGCGTCAATATCAGTACAGTTGAAGACCCAATTGAATATACACTGCCAGGACTGACTCAGGTTCAGGTCTTGCGGGAGAAGGGCGTAGATTTTGCTTCAGTGCTGCGGGCATTTTTGCGACAAGACCCAGATGTGATTCTGGTAGGTGAGACGCGAGACAAGGAGACGGCGAAGACGGCGATCGAAGCTGCTTTAACAGGACACCTTGTCTTAACAACGCTACATACGAACGATGCAGCCAGTGCGATCGCCCGTCTAGACGAGATGGGTATTGAACCCTTCATGGTCTCCAGTTCTCTGATTGGGGTACTGGCCCAGCGTCTAGTTCGTCGAGTATGTAGCGAATGCCGCATTCCATACAACCCATCCCACGAAGAACTGGCTCGGTTTGGACTTTCTGTCAGCCACGACGCTGAAATTACGTTTTATAAAGCCAACTTTTTGCAAGCAGAAGAAATTCTGCTTGCAAGAGAAGCAGGAGAACTTTGCTCAGCCTGCGGCGGCATTGGCTACAAAGGTCGCTGTGGGGTTTATGAGGTGATGCGCGTTACCGAGCGACTACAAACCATGATTACCGAGGGTGCGCCCACCGAACGCATCAAGGAAGTAGCGGTCGAAGAAGGCATGAAAACGCTGCTGTCCTACAGTTTGAACCTGGTACGTCAAGGGTCTACGACGCTGGATGAGGTTGAGCGGGTTACATTCACCGATACAGGCTTAGAAGCAGAGCTAAAAGCTAAGCGTAAGAGTTCATTGACCTGTCGAGTCTGCGGTGCTGAGCATCGTCCAGAATGGTTAGACTGTCCCTACTGTACGACTCCCCGTTTCCAGGATTAGAAGTTTTTCCTGGAGTATGTATCATCCAAATCATTGTTCAGCTTGAAGCATCGTCAGCGATGAAAGCCGCTAACCCTGCATCACCAAATTTAAAGGAGAAAAACAAATGGAGTTAATGATCGAAGATTTGATGGAGCAGTTGATTGAGATGGGTGGATCGGACCTTCACCTCTCTGCTGGGTTGCCGCCATACTTCCGCATCAGTGGTCATCTAACTCCGATTGGAGATGAACCACTGACCTCTGAACAGTGCCAGCGACTGATCTTCAGTATGCTCAACAATACTCAGCGGAAAAATTTAGAGCAAAACTGGGAACTCGACTGTTCCTACGGGGTAAAGGGATTGGCTCGTTTTCGCGTAAACGTTTACAAAGATCGAGGAACCTACGCCGCCTGTTTGCGGGCGCTCAGCTCCAAAATTCCTAGCTTTGAGAAGCTTGGGTTGCCAGATGTAGTGCGTGAAATGGCAGAAAAGCCAAGAGGCTTGATTCTGGTGACTGGTCCTACTGGCTCTGGTAAGACAACAACGCTGGCAGCGATGATCGACCTGATCAATCGGACTCGCGCAGAACACATTCTAACGATTGAAGACCCCATTGAATTTGTCTACGAACCGATCAAGAGTCTGATCCACCAGCGGCAGTTGGGCGAAGACACCAAGAGTTTTTCTAACGCGCTAAGAGCTGCTTTGCGGGAAGACCCGGACATTGTCTTGGTTGGAGAGATGCGTGACCTGGAAACCATTTCTCTGGCTATCTCCGCTGCTGAAACTGGACACCTCGTCTTTGCGACTCTGCACACCAGTTCGGCGTCCCAAACCGTTGACCGCATGGTCGACGTGTTTCCTTCGGAGCGACAGCAGCAGGTCAGGGTTCAGCTTTCTAACTCCTTGGTAGCGGTGTTTAGCCAGACTTTGGTGTCGAGAAAAAATCCCAAGCCAAACGAGTTTGGGCGGGTCATGGCCCAGGAAATCATGATTGTGACTCCGGCGATCGCCAACTTGATTCGAGAGGGCAAAACCGCTCAAATCTACTCAGCAATTCAAACGGGCGGTAAGTTGGGAATGCAAACGCTTGAAAGAGTTTTGGCAGATCAATATAAAGCGGGGCTGATTTCCTTTGAATCCGCTATGTCTAGAACCTCTCGACCAGACGAGTTGCAACGCTTGATTGGCGGTACTGGTGCGCCAATCCCAACTAAGCCAAATAACTATGCGGGTGCTAACCCCAGATAACCTGGCAACGTGCCAGGATTGTTAGACCTCTCCAGGGATTGAGCCTGCACCTCAGAGACAATCCTGGCACCGGAAACCAATCTTTACTAGGGTGACAAAATTGGCTTGAATCCGGGTAAACTCCCCATTATTCCCTTTTTGTCCTCTTCTCTTCACACCCCCTTACTTACTCAGACGGTGAGACATGCCTACCTACGTTGTTCGCGCACGAGACGCTAAAGGAAACCCAAGACGGCAAAAAATTATGGCAGACACTCCCGCTGAAGCGCGTTCTACGCTGCGGGAGCAGGGCTTGTTTGTTCAAGAACTGACTGAAGATCAGGGCTTGAACATGAACGTTGATCTGAGCCAGCTTCAAACTGCCTTAACCAACGTTTCAATCAAGGACAAAGCAATTTTTTCTCGTCAGTTTGCAGTGTTGATTAATGCTGGCGTGGCAATGGTGAGAGGGCTAGGCGTGTTGTCTGATCAGTGCCCTAATCCAAAACTTAAGAAAGCGTTGCAAGAAATTAGCTCAGACGTGCAGCAGGGTACTAACCTTTCAGACTCGATGCGAAAGCACCCTAAATGTTTTGACAATCTCTATGTCAGCATGGTGCAGGCTGGAGAAGTGGGGGGGGTGTTGGATGAAGTCATGAATCGTCTGGCAAAGTTGCTAGAGGACGTTTCTCGGCTGCAAAACCAGATTAAGTCTGCACTAACTTATCCAATCGCAGTAGGAGTGATTGCGATCTCCGTCTTTATTGGGATGACTGTCTTCCTGCTACCTATTTTTGCGGGCATCTTCGATGAGCTAGACGCAGAGCTGCCTATATTTACTCAGGTCATGCTTCAGATCAGCGCCTTCTTAAGAACGCCCACCTACGTGATTGGTCTAATCATTATTCTGGTCGTGTTAGCGTTTGCCTATCGGCAGTACTACAGTACTCGGGTTGGACGGGAAACGATGGATCGGTTTTTCTTAAAGATGCCTCTGTTTGGTGATTTGATCCAGAAAACTGCCACTGCTCGTTTCTGCCGTACCTTTGGTGCTTTATCTCGATCTGGAGTTCCCATTCTGACGGCTCTGGAAATTGTGCGGGATACCGCAGGAAATCAGGTGATTGCAAACGCAGTTGATGAAGCAAAACGGGAAGTACAGTCTGGTGGCATGATCAGTCTGGCACTGCAGAAAGAGCAGGTCTTTCCAGTCATGGCAATTCAGATGATCAGTATCGGTGAAGAAACTGGAGAAATCGATACGATGCTGATGAAGGTGGCAGACTTCTACGAGGATGAAGTAGAGCAAGCCGTCAAAGCGTTGACCAGCATTATGGAACCGATCATGATCGTGGTCTTGGGCGGCATGGTAGGTTCAATTCTGGTTGCGATGTACTTACCGATGTTTAAGGTAATGGACGCAATCAACTAATTCATCAAACCATGACTCGACAATCTCACTACGAAGAGTCTCTGGCGGACTATAGTGACCACTTGGGGGCGATCGCCCTACTCAAGCGATTTCGCCCCTATCTGGAAATGATCCCCAGTATGCGCCGCCCCAGCGAGAGCGTGATTACGATTCCGCTTCCCATCGTTCGGATTCGGGATGCAGCACCTGCAATCAGTGCAACAGAAGTCAGCATTGCAGCCGGACAAATGGTTCGGCTGCCCTGTGACGTTGGTATTTTGATGTGCGATCCAGAGTGGAAGATCAAGACGGGCGTAGAAATTTTTGTTTTTATCCATCGCCCTCAAGAAGATTTTTCAGAGCTACTGGGTCGTTGGAGACAAACTCAAATTTGGCTCGACAAAGGATATGAGTGGATGATGCCTCCTCGCCATCGACACATTCTGAGTGAGGGAGCTGATGAAACGCATCCGCTGTTTGTTACGTTCCCAGAAACTCCAGACCGCATCAGACGCGGTCTGCGTGGTGCTAGTCTGCCCTATGTGACAGAAAGCATTTATTCCGTTGAAGAAGAGCAGCAAGAGTCGTTAGAGACATTGGCGAATGATGAGGGATGAGTTAACTTTTGCCGCTGATTAATGCTTTAAAAGCGGTTCGTTCTTCTATGCTGCCGACTCCAAGCAGGCGATCGCCCTCCAACAGCAGCGTGTCTGCACCAGGATAACGGTTTACCTCCCTGCCACGCCGAATTGCCATGATCGTCACACCAGTCTTGTGCCGAATGTCAGCTTCTGCTAGCGTTAACCCATTCAAGGGAGAACTTGGCATTAATGTATGCCATTCCCCTTGAAGCCCTTCCATTGCAGTTTCTAAGTCAGTTACGACCAGTTCCGTTCGTTCGGGCACAATGTCGCGATAGCGCCTAGAGCGATAGGTATTAATTACTTTCAGAACCTGGTTAGGCTGACTGCCTAAATTAAGCAACAGATGCGCTCCCATTTCTAAAGCCGCCTCGAACTCAGGCTGAACGACCTCTTGCGCTCCGAGTTGGTAGAGTACGTCAATCTCTTGGTTAACGTGCGCTCTCACAATCGTGTCCAGATCGGGAGCCAAGCTTAGCACCCGCTTGAGTGTCAGCCGGGTGGCTAGGGGATCGGGTAGGGCGATCGCTAATGCCTTTGCCTTAGGTAGATACGCCTTTTGCAACACCAGCTCACTGGATGCATCTCCGTAAAGGTAAGGAATATCCTGATCTCGCAAAGCTTGAGCAGTCGCCTCATTGTTGTCAATCACCAAAACATGATGCCCTTGAGAATTCAGGAGCCGCACGAGTGTTTGCCCAACCCTGCCATAACCTGCCACCACGATGTGGTTAGAGATGCCTGCGTCAACCGCAATGGCACGAGGAGCTTGACTGTCGCGCAACATTGAGCCAACCAGCGGCAATCTTTCTAGAGTGCTGAAAAGATAAGGAGATGCTTTGAGAAAAAATGGCGTAACCAGGAGTGTTACAGCGGTTGTGCCAACAGTCAGTCCATAGAGTCGGGGCGAAAACAAATCTAGACTTTGGGCAACTCCTGCCAGAACAAAGGAAAATTCTCCAATTTGGTTAATCCCTAGTCCTACCGTGAGTGATGTTTTAAGAGAATAGCCGAACAGCCGGACAACACCAGTCACAATCAAGGCTTTGCCAATCATGGCGATCGCCACCAACCCCAGCAGCACCCAAATATTTTCCAGTAAAAACAGGGGATCAATCAGCAAGCCAATCGAGGCAAAAAATAGCGTCGAAAACACATCGCGCATCGGCAAAACTTTATCTAGCGCCTGGTCTGCGTATTCAACCGCTGAAATCATCAGCCCTGCTACGAAAGCGCCCATTGCGATCCCCAAACCCAACACTGAAGTTAGCAGCGCTACGCCCAGGCAAAGAGTAAAAATCGTCAGAATGAACACTTCCTGGGAGCCCGTTCTGACCACCCGCCGCATAATCAGCGGAATCAGCCATATTCCCACAACTAGTGCTATGGCTATAAAAAATAAAGATTTCACCAAGGCGCTGATCAGTTCACCGCCGATCGCCTCTGGCGGTTGAGTTAAAGCAGGCAAAACGGCCAGCATAAGCCCTAAACCTAAATCCTGGGCAATCAGCATTGCCAGCATGACCTGCCCGTAGGCTGTCTGCACCTCGTTTCGCTCAATCAAGCTTTTTAGCACGACTGCCGTCGAGGAGAGAGAAAGCACGGCTCCCAGAAAAATGGCAGTCGGAACGGTATCTACCCAACCTGTTGCATAGGCTAATCCACCTCCTAACAACGTGGTCAGTAGAATTTGAATTGAGCCGCCCCCTAGAGCAATGTGTCGAAACCGCAGCAAGTCTGCCAGAGAAAATTCTACTCCCAGAGTAAAAAGCAGCAGTGCGACTCCGACCTCAGATAAAACTGCGATGTCGCCTTCTAACCTGACCAGCCCAAAACCTGCTGGTCCAACGACAATTCCACTCAGCAGATAGCCCAACAGTACAGGCTGATGAAGTCGGTTGGCTAAGTATCCTCCCAGCGTTGCAGTTCCAAGAACCGTAACCATCTCAACAATCAGCGTCAGTTCTTGAGCCATATTAGTTTTTCTCGATTAACTGAAGACTTTTTTCAGCAGGTCGAGTTTGCCTGCATAGGGTGGATATAAAATTTTGAGCCCAAACCAAAAGGATTTTTGCAGAATGCTTTTGTGATGGGAAAAGGTATCGAAACTGGACTTGCCATGATAGCTGCCAATTCCGCTATCGCCGACGCCACCAAAGGGAAGTTCTGGAACGCCAATATGCATGATCGTGTCATTGATGCAAACGCCACCAGAGGAGGTTTCTTGAAGCACTCGCTGCTGTAGCTGTTTGTCACGCGAAAAGAGATAGAGCGCCAGAGGTTTGGATTTGCTGTTGATCAGGGCGATCGCCTCGCCGATATCTTCATACTCAATCACTGGCAGAATTGGCCCAAAAATTTCCTCTTGCATCACCGGATCATCGGGTGAGATCTGATCTATCAAAGTTGGCGCAATGTAACGCTCCTGCTCATTTGTTTTACCCCCTATCAGAATCTTGCCACTCTGCAGAAGGTTTGCTAATCGCGAAAACTGCTTGGGGCTTACAATCCTGGCGTAGTCTGGACTCTTAGCCGGATCTTCTCCATAAAATTCTTGAATGCAAGTTTGAATCGCGGTCAGCAGGGCAGGTTTAACCTGGCGATCAACCAGCAGATAATCGGGTGCAACGCAGGTTTGACCCGCATTGATAAACTTGCCCCAGGCAATCCGTCTGGCAGCATCCTCTAGGGAAATGTTGCGATCGACAATACAAGGACTTTTGCCGCCTAGCTCTAGTGTTATAGGAGTCAGATGTTGAGCCGCCGCAGCCATGACAATTTTGCCGATCGCCGTACCGCCTGTGAAGAAGATGTGGTCAAACTTTTCTGCTAAAACAGCTTTGCTGACCTCTACACCGCCTTCTACAACGCTGACATAGGCAGGGTCAAAGGTTTTTTGGATGATTTCTGCGACTAGCCGAGAGGTGCTTGGGGCAATTTCAGATGGCTTTAGCAGGGCACAGTTGCCAGCGGCGATCGCACCCACCAGCGGCGAAATCATCAGTTGAAACGGATAGTTCCAGGGTCCGAGAATCAGTACAACCCCCAAAGGTTCTGGCAAAATCTTTGCCACCGCAGGAAACTGCGTAAACGGTGCGGCTACTCTCTTGGGCTTAACCCAAGTGCGAATATGCTTTAAGGCATAATCAATTTCTTGCGTTACGCCAATTTCAGTGGCAAACGTTTCAAACTCCGGTTTTCCCAGATCTTCTGCAAGGGCGATCAAAATGGCAGCCTGGTGATCGATGACTGCCTGCTTCAAGGCTTGAAGTTGAGCGATGCGAAAGTCAACGGATTTTGTCTTGCCGCTGTTAAAAAACTGTCGCTGCTGCTGCACAAGTTCGTGAACCTGACTGGTCGCTAACTGCACCATGCTGCCTCAACCTACTTCAAAAAGGGGAATCGCCTTAATTGTGACAGGTTCCACCAAAATTTTGGTAGGTAGACAAAGCGGATCTGTTCTAGAGATGAGTCGGCAACTCCACCGTAAACAGACTACCCTTGCCCAACTGAGATTCAACCTCAATGGTGCCCCGGTGCGCTTTGATAATTTGGCAGGAAAGATGTAGCCCCAGTCCACTACCCGATCGCTTGTGGTTGCCGTGGCGGAACGGCTCAAACAAAGAGGTGTGATACTCTGGCGAAATTCCTGGGCCAGTATCTTCGACTTCTACCTTGACCCAAGATTCAGCAGATTGGTCTGCCTTTACGTGAACGGTGGTGCTGAGTCGAACGGTGACTGAGCCAGTGTCCGTAAACTTGACCGCGTTGCCGACTAAATTGGTAAAAACACGGTGTAGTTCCAGGCGATCGCCCCGCAACTCAATCAGCTTATCATCGTCGGCAAGATTCGTTTGTAGAGCCAGTCCCTTATCGAGGGCGATCGGCATCAGCCCTTGCACAACTTCCTTAAGCAGTTGGCGCACGTCGATCGGGGTCAGGCTAAGCGTCTTCCGTCCTGCCTCATAGCAATAAACCTGAAGCAAGGTATTGACCATATCGAGCAGATTTTGATTGCTGCGCTCCATGGTCGCTAGTGCCTCTAGGACCTCAAGAGACAACTCGCCCAACGCCCCCTGCTGCAGCAACGACATCATCCGGTCCGCCGCCACAAGTGGAGTCCGCAGATCATGGGTAAGACGCGAGACAAAATCTTCACGCTGACGGGCAATTTGGTCTCGCTCATCAACACTGTGCTTGAGTCGCAGCAGCGATCGCACCCGTGCTAACAGTTCATCAAACTCAACGGGCTTACGAATAAAATCATCCGCACCAATATCCAACCCTTGCGACACACGGGGTTGGTCATGAGCCGTAATCAGTAAAATTGGAATAAACGGCAGCTTAGCGTTTTTACGGATCCGCTGTGTTACCTCAAAGCCATCCATTCCTGGCATCATCACGTCTAGCAGCAGCAGATCGGGTGGAGACGCATTAATGTAAGCGAGAGCATCGCTGCCATTGTTGAGAACGTCGATCTTATATCCCTCTTCCTCCAAAATTGCTTGAATTAAAAACGTGTTGTCGGGCGAATCGTCTACAACGAGAACGCGATCAACTTTGGAAGATCTACCAAATAGGGGCGAGTAGTCCATGAAAATTATTACTTAGTCACGATATATAGAAAGAACGACTGTCAAGAGCTTTTTTGAAGATCTTCTCACCCCACCCCGCTTTTTGCCTCCTACCAACGAAGTATTCTTCAGATTTTCTTTAGTATTTTTACTTACCCTACTTCCCCAGAACAGCCTCTTTACGTCAAGACCATGAATCCTGCTCAGTGTTTTTACAGCGTTTCTACAAAAATAAGCTACAGATGGAAGGGCAGTGACGCGGGGTGCCCCTCCATCTGTAGCTCTAATATTTAAAGGTGGTATTAGAGAATCTGTTGGACACGGCTTAAGTAAAGGTTTCTAGCAGAAACGCAATTGTAGGAACATTTTAGGTTTTGAAACAGGTCGCTATTCATAGCATTGGTTGCAAATCTTGATATGAAACGCTTCACCTGTCCTGGCTTACTCTTATCTTTGAGAAAATTTGGGGTTCAGGTTTCCCTAACTATGGCATTGGCGCTAGCACTCTCCATTGCTGGAGCAAAATCTGGGTCAGTATTGGCGGTCGAGCCATCTGACAATGCAGAGGCGATCGCTACTCGCATGTACGACTTACAGCAGTCGAGCCAACGTTGGATTCAGGTTGACTTGTCTACACAGCGCTTGATTGCTTGGGAGGGCGGCAATCCGGTGCGGGCGGTGATTGTCTCAACGGGCAGAGACGCAACCCCTACTCTGACCGGCACATTTGAAATCCAGTCGATGCATCGCGTTGCACGAATGCAGGGAGATGACTACAACATTCCCGATGTGCCCTTTGTGATGTACTACTCCGGTAACTATGGAATTCATGGTGCCTACTGGCACAATCAGTTTGGCGTGCCGATGAGCCACGGTTGTGTCAATGTTGCAGTCGATCATGCGGAGTGGTTGTTTAGTTGGGCAGAGATGGGCACCCCAGTTGTAGTGCATGAGTGATTGAAGTTTACGAGTAACTCAGGGCGATCGCACTTCTCCTCTGACCACAGCGCTATCACCCTGAAACTCGACTGTGCTTAGATCCAGTCCTTCTTGCTGAAGCTTCTGGTTAATTTGCTGCTCGATCTGTTCTCTTGAGACTCCAAACAGGCTTTGGAGTTGGTCGAGCGTTAGCCTCAGATCGCCCACGCGAATAACCGTATCCTCACTCAACAACAAGCGCCCCTGCTCAAAGCTGGGTTGTCCTTCAATGCCAAGGTAAATCTCTCGGTCTGCTAGAGCAGGAAAGGTTTGGGAAAGCCGCTCCAATAAAGCTCGTTCTGTGGGGTTGAGTTGCTCCGTTGGAATCTCAGACAGATTAACCACGGCTCCACTTTGCACCTGACCGTTTTGAATGGTCGTATTAATGTCTCTGGTTCCTTCCAAGACAGGACGGTAGTTGGGATTGGTGGCGATCGCTCCCACAACTAACTGATTAATATCTGTTGCATTGAGTTCACCATCAATGCGGGTGATTCCACTGCTACTAGTTGTGGTTATTCCTCGAATGATTCTATCTCTGGCGATCGTGCTTTCCGTTGCGTCTAGATTAGTTGCTTGTTTCTGACTGTCATACCACTCCGGTAGCTGTGTTGCTTGCTGCCAAGAGAGGGAAATTGCTGCAAGCGCTCCCAAACCAACTCCTAAGAGAATTGCAAAAACAATAAATCCAACTTTTTTCACGACTGCCCCAACATTCGCCCACTCAAACTGTTTGCAGCACTATAGCGAATTCATTTAGAGCATGGGGCGAATGGAGCGATCGCAAAGCAAAGTTTTGGCTTAAAAATTGTGAGTTAGAGCGATCGCAAATCTTAAGAAAGATTAAGTTGATTTAAGTTTCTACCTGTTTCATTTCGCCCCAAGAAGTTCTTTGGTATTCTGAGGAACATTCTTAAAAAATTAAGGAAGAGGTAAGAAACTTATGAAAACTTCAAAACATTTGGGACAATCCATCTCCATGGTTCTTCTATTCGCTCTAGCCAGCGTAGGAGTAATTGGCATTATCACCATGCAGAGTGGCGCTTTACCCTAGAAAAGAGCTGTTCTAAAAAAGCTGTGTGTTTATCATTAGATTTATTAAATCAGCTTTACTCAATCCAATTTGAAGGCACTTCTCAGGAAGTGCCTTTTTGCTGACGCTAATTTCGCCAAGATTCTGCAGTAGATGCCTTCGATCTGCCACGACTGCGACCGTCTGATAACACAGGGAAATAAGAATCGCTTAAAATTACTTAACAGAAAAGAGGATTCAAGCAATTTCTCGCTAATAAACTCCTGGCACGTTCAGCCTGTGCCACAAACAAAAATCAAATTGACACGACTTTCTAGGCTTACTTTCAATACTTAAAAACCTCTAGCAGCCTTGGGTTACACTTTGCCAACCATGTTACGAAAACGGCTGAAAGTTTAACCTGATCTTAAAGCCGTTGTAATAAGCTCAGACCGTGGGTATCTGTGCCACAAGTGCTGAATAGACTGTGGGTCTTGCTTAATAGCTCTATTTCTTGCGTTTGCTTTGGACTAGGTTTCCAGGGTTGAGGGTTGTTGTAAGCGTAGTATGTCTCCACCCCATCAATCCCCAGTCGGGCTGCTTCAGGTATCAGTTGGTGGTGCGATCGCCGATAGCGAGCCGGATGTGCTAACACTGCCAGACCACCCGCCGCTTGAATGGCGTGGATGACTTGCTCCGCCTGGTAGTGATCTCCGGTGCTAGACTCTCGTTTTAGATAAGGCTGAAGTGCTGAGTGAGTTGGATCAAACGCATAACCAAGGATGTGTACCTCGGTTTCTAATAGTCCAGCGTTAATTTCTACGCCCGTCCAGAGGCGAGGCACAGTACCGACCTGAGCTAATTCGGGCGTGTACCACTGTAGCCACTCTTGCGCAGCATAGTAGCCCTTGACCGTGTGGTGATCGGTGATTGCTAGTCCTTTTAGACCGAGAGCGATCGCCTGTTCCATCAACCGCTCAGGCTGCAACCTGCCATCTGAGCAGACAGTGTGCATGTGGAAGTTGTATAAACGTGGGCAGCTCTCTAGGGTGATCGTGTCAAAGACGCGCTTTAGTGCTGGTGCATCCTGCGCTGCTATCTGAGCGGAAGCCTGAGCAAGATTGGCAGCCATATAGGTCTTAAAAATTTACACTCGTCTTCTACTATACCCAAATGGACTCTTTAACTGCCTTGCCTTTCTAGCAGGGCGACCGTGTAAGCAGCAATTCCTTCCTCTCGCCCAACGGGTCCTAACTTTTCATTGGTAGTAGCCTTGATCCCAATCTGGTCGGGGGCAAGTTTTAGGACTTTGGCAAGGCGATCGCGCATTGCCTGAATGTGCGGCTTGAGTTTCGGACGTTCTGCCACAATCACCGAATCTAGATTGCTCACCTGCCACCCCCGCTCCTGAATCAACTGGTTGACCTGCGCCAGTAGCAATAAGCTATCGGCACCTGCCCATTGGGGATCAGTTGGGGGAAAATAATGCCCAATATCACCCAGGCTTAGTGCTCCCAGCATCGCATCCATGATCGCGTGAGTCAGCACATCTGCGTCGCTGTGACCTAGCAGTCCTAATTCATGAGAAATTTTGATGCCGCCTAAGATCAGGGGGCGATCGCTAACCAACCGATGAATGTCGTAACCATTTCCAATCCGAAGATTAACTGACACTGAAACACTCCTAAAATCAAGCCTTAGCTTTTCGAGCAGACCAGGAGAAGACGGCTGCCCCTATAAGCAAAAGAACAAACGCAGCTAAGCCCATTACAAACTGGGGTTGAGGGGTGAAGGGCAAAGGCGTTTGAGGTTCGCCCAATGTCAACCAGGCAGAGGCAAATTCTTCTCCAGCTTTGAGTGTACTGGCTGTGTTCCAGTGAATTGTATCGGACTTGGTGTAGCTTTCAGTCTCAACGGCGATCGCCCGATGGTCACGCTGGTCAAGCTGCTGTTGGGCTGTTCTAATAGTTTGCAGATACGGCAGTCGCTCAGGATCACCTGACACCATGCCATAAACAATCGGCAGATCAGCTCCAAAGTCGCGCCGAGTTTGGGCAAATAGCCGAGCCAAATTTCTGTCGTAGCGAACTGCCCAGGGACGATAAAGGGCATCGCTTTCCCCTTGCATCCAGAAAAAACCTGCGACCTCTACCTCATAGCCTTGGTCTTTCAGGTCAGCGATCGCCATATTCGCCCGATCGCGCATGGCGCAGTAGAGCGTACAGTTTTGAGGCTGCCACTGTTCCCCTAGATCAGTACCATCAACCGCATATTTGACAATTGCAACGGATTGATAGAGCGACTCGGAGAGCGATCGCCCCAGCGAAACCTCCATGCCAAATCGAAGCTCCAGATATTTGCTGCTCCAGGGCAGTGGCTCGGTAGGTGGGCTGAGCGGTCGCCATCCATCAGAGCCGTACCACAATACCTGAAAGTTTGGCTGTTTTAGCTCTTGGGGCAGTTCCGTAAGTTCTCCCCGCCCTACCATGTTGCTTTGCCCAGCCAGAATAAAAAGCTTGATTGCTGCCATGGAGTCACTCTAGTCCACGCGGATCAGGGGAGGATTGGTTAAGCCAGCTTTCGTAGAGGTCAGGGCGGCGATCGCGGGTGCGTTGAATTTGCTGCTCTTTTCGCCAGCGATCGATCCCCGCATGATTGCCAGATAGCAGCACTTCTGGCACCCGCCAACCCCGAAACTCAGGCGGGCGAGTGTATTGCGGATAATCTAACAGTCCAGCTTCAAAGCTTTCTGCCTTGAGCGATTCTACCTTGCCAACCGTGCCAGGTAGGAGGCGAATTACGCCATTCAGCAATGCCAGAGCGGGAATTTCACCGCAGGTGAGGACAAAATCTCCCAGCGAAACCTCACGCGTAACCAGGTGCAAAACGCGCTCATCTACGCCCTCATAGTGGCCGCAAATAATCACTAACTGGTCGTAGCCTGCCGCCAACTCCTGAAACATGGGCTGATTCATCGTCTTGCCTTGAGGAGTCATCAAAATCACTTCTCGTTGAGGCAAAACCGGAAGCGACTCAGCCGCCGCAAAAATTGGTTCTGGTTTCATCAACATTCCTACACCGCCACCATAGGGTTCGTCATCGACTCGTCGATGCTTGTCAGTGGTGAAGTCGCGAGGGTTCGTCAAATGTACTTCTGCAATCTGTTTTGCTAAAGCTTTGCCCAATAAGCCGGATTGCAGAGGGGAGGCAAAAAAGTCTGGGAATAGGGTAATGATGTCAAAGCGCACGGGTGTTGGGGATTAGGTTTGTGAGCGATCGCATCCATAAGGCGATCGCATTTGAACGCCACTAAGCAAACCAGAAGCGGTTTGGGGAAATGCCTGTCAAGTAACAAGATTCTCCAATTCAATCCGCCTCAGCAGTTTATATCTAAATATCATCATGTCTGAACATCCCATTACCTCTAAGCATATCGAGGAGGCTGACCTAGGTTCATTAAGTTGAAGCAGTGTTGAGCGGGGATTAGGGTTGGGAACGAGGTTGATCCCCCATCCCCAACCCTTAATTCCCAATTCCTCACCTTCCATAAGAAAAACTCAAGAAACTCTTAAGTTATGCTTAAATATTTGTCATAGTGTGTATTGGTAACGCTCCAGAAACAGAAGCGGCTTGAGTCGGTCTAGTTCTAGTTCAGGCTAAGACAACCAGGTGAAAACCTGTTCCCTTAGTATTCTGCTTAAATTCAGATAGCGGAGGCAGTGGGTAGAATGATCAACGGTTCTGTGTTTCTCAGCTTAAAAGCATCCTGAATCGTGCAAAACCTCAAGGGTGGAGCAAGAGGATGAATAGAGGTAATATCTCAATTAGTAAGCTGCTGGAGCGATTGATGAACTTCATGCCCAGGAGCGATCTCATGCTGCAATTAGAACCCCAATTCCATGAGCAGAGGATGCCTTATTTGACAAAAGCTGCCGTGTTGGTGATTGGCGGTGCTGAAGACAAAGTTCACGGACGGCAAATTCTCAATGCTTTTTTTAATCGAGCGGGGGCAACTGACGCTCGAATTGCTATTATTCCCTGTGCCTCGCGTGAACCTAGCGTGATTGGCAATCGCTATCGCACCATTTTTGAGGAAATGGGGGCAAAAGCGATCGAAATTTTAGATATTCGCGATCGCGAACAAAGCGAAAATCCTGACTGGAAAGATTACCTTGAGCAGTGTACGGGCGTTTTCATGACGGGTGGCGACCAGCTTCGGCTCTGCGGGTTGCTGGCAGATACCCCTATTATGGAAAGAGTCCGCGTTCGGGCACAGTTAGGTGAAATTACTCTGGCTGGTACGAGTGCAGGGGCTGCCGTCATGGGAGAACACATGATTGCTGGCGGCGGCAGCGGCGAATCACCAAATCGATCTTTAGTAGATTTAGCGACTGGGCTAAACATCATTCCTGATGTGATTGTGGATCAGCACTTTCACAACAGAAATCGTATGGCGCGCCTCATGAGCGCGATCTCTATCTACCCCGACAAACTGGGGATCGGCATCGATGAGGATACCTGCGCCCTATTTGAAGACAGTGGCATCTTTCAGGTGATCGGCAAAGGCACGGTTACGGTGATTGATCCCAGCAGCGTTTCTCACACCAATCAATCTGACGTGGGCACTACCGATCCGCTCAGCATCCACAATTTGAGAGTTCACATTCTCAGTCCTGGCGATCGCTACGACATGAACAAACGGCTAGCTCTTGCGACCAGGGCTTAAGGAGTGAGCCAAATTTTAGTCTAATTCAACTCACCTGAGCTCAAAACTGTTCACCGTGAACGGTCTAACAGTTTTCCCAAGCTTGAGACTAGACAGTATTGAATAGCGTCCTTTTCGCCCCAAGCGAGCCGCCAACATTGTTATGAGAATTCTAAAAACCCAAACCTTACGTGGTCCAAATTACTGGAGCATTCGACACCAAAAGCTGGTGATAGTGCGCCTGGACTTAGAAGACCTGGCAGAACGTCCCTCCAATGAAATTCCCGGCTTCTACGAAGGACTAACCGAAGCGCTTCCCAGCTTAATTGAACATTTCTGCTCTCCAGGCTGCCGAGGGGGATTCCTCAGTCGGGTACGAGAAGGCACCATGATGGGACATATCATGGAGCATATTGCCTTGGAGCTGCAAACTCTAGCAGGAATGCCCGTTGGGTTTGGTCGCACCCGCGAAACCGCAACCCCCGGAGTGTATCAGGTGGTGGTGGAATATATAGACGAGCAAGCCGGACGCTATGCCACTAGAGCTGCATTCCGCCTTTGCCAGAGCATTGTTGAAACCGGACACTACCCGCTTGAAGAGTTGGAACAGGACCTGCGCGATTTGCAGGATCTCGGTGCCCAGGCAGCTCTGGGACCAAGTACTGAAAGCATTGTTAAAGAAGCCGAAGCCCGTGACATTCCCTGGATGCAGCTAGGCTCTCGTGCCATGCTCCAGTTAGGGCATGGAGCTTACCAAAAACGAGTGCAGGCAACGCTGAGCAATTTCACTAGCATTTTAGGCGTTGAACTGGCTTCTGACAAAGAAGGCACTAAGAAGATTCTGCAAGACGCAGGCGTCCCTGTGCCGCGTGGAGCAGTGATTCACTACCTGGACGAACTGGAACAGGCGATCGCCGACGTAGGTGGCTACCCCATCGTGATCAAGCCACTAGACGGCAACCACGGACGCGGGATCACGATCAACATTGACTCCTGGGAACTGGCAGAAGAAGCCTATGATGCAGCCAAAGAAGTCTCCAAAGCGGTCATCGTTGAACGTTACTACACCGGGCGAGATCATCGCGTATTGGTGGTTAACCACAAGGTCGTCGCGGTTGCAGAACGGGTTCCTGCTCACGTCATTGGAGATGGCAAATCTACCATTTCTGAACTAGTAGACGAGACGAACCGCGATCCCCGGCGGGGCGAAGGGCACGACAACATTCTCACGCGGATTGAAATCGATCGCACCACGTGGCAACTGCTCGATCGCCAGGGCTATGATCTCGACACCGTCTTGCCTGCCGGAGAAATCTGCTATCTCAGAGCTACCGCAAACCTGAGCACAGGTGGGATTGCAGTCGATCGCACGGACGACATTCATCCCGAAAACATTTGGCTGGCGCAGCGAGTTTCTAGAATCATTGGGCTAGACATTGCTGGGATCGACATCGTCACGGCAGATATTTCTCGTCCCTTGCGTGAAACCGATGGCGTAATTGTTGAAGTCAATGCGGCCCCCGGCTTCCGGATGCACGTCTGCCCCAGTGAGGGCATTCCTCGCAACGTGGCAGAACCTGTAATCAACATGCTGTTTCCGCCCGGAACCCCGACCCGCGTCCCCATCATTGCGATCACGGGTACCAACGGCAAAACCACCACTACACGGCTAATTGCCCACATCTTTAAGCAAACTCAACAGGTCGTGGGCTACACCACCACCGACGGCATTTACATTCAAGATTATTTAGTGGAAAAGGGCGATACGACTGGTCCGCAAAGCGCTCAGGTAATTTTGCAAGACCCAACCGTAGAAGTTGCCGTATTGGAGACAGCCCGAGGTGGAATTCTGCGCTCGGGTTTAGGCTTTAGCTATTGCGATGTAGGCGTTGTGTTGAACGTCGCGGCTGACCACCTGGGAATTGGTGACATTGAAACGGTAGAAGACCTGGCACACCTCAAGAGCGTTGTTGTAGAAACAGCTCGACCCAATGGCTACGCTGTTCTGAATGCTGATGATCCCCTCGTTGCAGCAATGGCACAACGGGTAAAAGCACAGATTGCCTACTTTTCGATGAATCCAGACAACGAATTGGTGCGATCGCACACCCAACGGGGCGGACTGGCAGCAGTCTACGAGAACGGCTACCTGTCCATTCTCAAAGGCGACTGGACCTTGCGAATCGAGCAAGCGGTGCATGTGCCGCTGACGATGGGCGGCCGTGCCCCCTTCATGATTGCCAATGCCCTGGCAGCCAGCCTTACTGCCTTTGCTCAGGGTGTCAGCATCGAAAGTATTCGAGCAGCGCTGATGACCTTCCAGGCATCGGTAGATCAAACTCCCGGCAGAATGAACCTATTTGACCTGGGAGAATTCCATGCCTTGATTGACTATGCCCACAACCCCGCCAGCTATGAGGCGTTAGGCAGCTTTGTCAACAACTGGCCCGGAGAATGCATCGGTGTTGTGGGTGGGCCAGGCGATCGCCGCGACGAAGACTTTATCACGCTAGGCAAACTCGCTGCCGATATCTTTGACCGAATTATCGTTAAAGAAGACGACGACACCAGAGGTCGTCCACGAGGTGATGCAGCCGCACTGATTGTTCAAGGCATTCAGAAAGGAGGAAGCGATCGCCCCTACGAAGTCATTCTGAATGAAACCGAAGCAGTGAATACCGCTCTAGATAGTGCGCCTTCAGGCGGTCTAGTTGTCATTTTGCCGGAAACTGTCAGTCGCGCCATTAGCCTGATCAAAGCTCGACATCCGTTACAACAGCCAACTCCCTACCAAACTGCCAGCATCAGTAACTCCAACGGTGACTATACCGTGACAGTCGAAACTGCTGCCAACACTCAAAACGGCTTCCAAACTGTTGAAGTGCAGGCAGAGGAAGCGACACTGAACTTAGGCGTTAATCGAGGATAAAAGGGTGAACGGTTAAAGGTAGCAAACGTTTACTACCTTTAATCATTCATTTAGTATTTGTCCTCATCCAAATCCTGTTCCTCATCTTCTGAGGGCTGGTTCATTTCTTCCTTGAAGCCCTTCAAGGTTTTGCCCAAAGCGCTACCAAGCTCTGGAATCTTTTTGGGGCCAAAAATTAGCAGTGCGACGACTCCAATAACGCTCACTTCTGCCCAGCCTAAACCTAATGCCATACAGAATCTCCTATCGTTAAGCCCTTTATCCCATTTACTATAGGGCGATTCGGAAAGGAAAGAGCAAGCCTTCCGGTTCTCCTTACTTTCGGGTCAGCGGCAATCCCAGCCAGTCGCTTATCCCATGCGCTAACCATTTCAGTTCCCACTGGTCTAGCAAATCATTCTTACGAAGCTCGTATTTACTATATTTTTGGGGTTTTGGAGCTGTGTCTTCAGTCCAGATAACTAACCTTGATCTAGCTCCAAATCGCTTTGATTGAATCAGGTGTACTGCTCGAATGTCTTGTCTTGAACTAGATTTTTGCTTGAAGTTGAAGCCAAATAACTCGTGCGTTATAGAAATGTGCTGTTGATCAATCCGTAGTCGAATTCGCCCAAATGCTGAAAACAAAACTTTGGGCAAAGGCAATAGCAGCAACAAACCAAGGAGTGCTAATCCTGGCGTTTCTATCGAAATTGCAGTAAGAATCTGAGCGGGAAGCAAGGTATATAGCGCAATCAGTGCAACTTGACTGAGGCTAAACTTTCCCGGAATCAGAACTTCTAGAAAGTCGGGTTGCTGGGTCAGCGAAATTTGGCTTCCAACAGGTTGAGCAAACCCTCCCAATCCCATTTGCTGAATGGAGCTAGGTTGCCCAAGCGCGTCCAGTGCTTTTTGGGCAGAGGCAAACCGCTTTTCTAAACTTGGCTCTGTTAAATGTCTGAGCCAGCTTGCGAAGTCTGGAGAAACATTGGTAGCAAATTCAAACCGAATCCGAAAATCTTGCTGAGGTAAATCTGAGGGATGCTTACCTATCACCAGATAAATCAGGGTTGCTCCCAAGCCGTAGAGATCTGAGGCTGGCACTGCCCGTCCGCCAAATTGTTCAGGCGGCATGTAGCCATAGGTGCCTACTACGGTGATGGTTCCTCCTTCTCTTGCTGCCAAATTTTGAACGGAGCCAAAGTCTACCAGGTAAACCTGACCGGGACTGTTGCCAGAGCGATCGCCTAGCAGCACATTACTCGGCTTAATATCTCGATGTACGACCGCAGGCTGCTGTCCGTGCAAATAAACCAGGATTTCCAGCAGATCTTTGGCGATTTGTTTGACTTCCGCTTCACTGAGCGATCGCCCCGCCTTCAGATGTTCCTCTAGCGTTTTGCCTGCTACATAGGTCTGCACCAGCACAAAACCTCTCAAGCCAGGCAAGTCTAGCTCAAAATAATCCAAATATTGGGGAATGGCTGGATGAGACAGTGCCTTAAGAACTTCGGCTTCTCGCTGAAATAGCTTCAGGTCATGCCATTCGAAGTCATTACCAAATGATAGTAACTTCAGTACAACCTGTGTTTGAGTGTTTAAATCGAGGCCTAAAAAGGTGCGCCGTCCGGCTCGCCTGCCCAACTGCTGCTGGATCTGATAGCGTCCATGCAGTACCTGATTGAGAAGGTTAATGGAGGCTGCATGAGAAGAACTGGGTAAGGTTTCCCTGGCAAAATCTGTCATGTTGGTTAATGTCTGACAATTGGGACCGTAAACCCGTAGCGACCAGTCTTTGCCTGAATGAGACTGCAAAGCAGAATTAGCTCCGATTGATGAAGAAAAGTTTGTAATTGGGTAAAGCTCGACGAGGCTTTTCTTCTTCGGGATCTCCAATGCGCGATCGCCGCTCATACCACTGAGCAACACTTTGTCCAATCGCTCCTCCCACCAATCCCCACAAGACAACTGACGAAAAGGCTCTTACCGTAACCAAAACCAAGGTTATTACATTATAGGAAGCCATATCAGCATCAGAATCTGTAAGTGCTAGCCCGGCAATGATGAAACCCCAAAAAATTATCACTGCCGCAGCGATGCCAGTCAGAGTACCAACTGCTTTGATCGTTTGTCTGTATTTGCGTGGGTGGTGAAGGGGGTAGTATTGCCGACGCGTCCAGATGCTAATTATAAAACCAACCGGAATTCCTGCAAGTAAGCCATACAATACTGCACCTAATAAGCCCCCCAAAGCAGCGTAAGAGAAAATACTGAGAATGTTGAAAACACTTGCGTCAGAAGTTAACCCGATCAGGATTACTATGGACAGAATATCGATTACAGAAATCACTCCTCCAACCACAAATCCCACACTGCAACTGCGCCAAAGGCTGTTCCACAACAGTTCCCCCATCGGCACGACTTCCTTGGGGCATAATACATAGGGGCTAATTTGAGCAGGTTGCTGCAATGCT
Organism: Oculatella sp. FACHB-28; assembly: GCF_014696015.1. NCBI lineage: Bacteria > Bacillati > Cyanobacteriota > Cyanophyceae > Oculatellales > Oculatellaceae > Oculatella > Oculatella sp. FACHB-28. The sequence goes on from NZ_JACJPJ010000052.1 coordinate 51,107, forward strand.
TCTAGGGCTTGCTCAGCAGAGGAGGGGCGATCGCTCGAATTCGGTGCTGTGAGCCAAGTGAGCCAACTGGTAAACGCGGAGCTAAACTGAGCTTCTGACTCAAATTGAATACAGAGATCTTTTTGAGGTAAATCGGAGGGATGTTTGCCTGTCGATACATAAATTAAAGTAGCCGCCAAACTGTACAAATCTGAAGCAGGCGTAGCGTATCCACCAAACTGTTCAGGCGGCATGTAGCCATAGGTACCGACAACAGTAATGGTGCCTCCCTGACTTGCAGTTAACGTTTGGACGGAGCCAAAATCTACGAGATAAACCTGTCCCGGACTGTTGCCCGATCGGTCAGTGAGCAAAATGTTGCTGGGCTTGATGTCTCGATGAATGACAGGCGGTTGTCGTCCGTGCAAGTAGGTGAGAATTTCTAAAAGGGATTGGGCAATCTGTTTTGCTTCTGATTCGCTAAAGGTGCGTCCTGACTGGACATGTTCTTCAAGTGATCGCCCCTCTACGTAGTTCTGAACAAAGGCAAACCCCTTACCGTAGGTTAATTCCAGTTCAAAATAGTCGAGATATTGAGGAGTTGCCGGATGGGAAAGTGCTTTCAGCATTTCGGCTTCCCGCTGAAATAGCTTCAGATCATCCCACTCAAAATCGTTGTCAAAGGACAAAAGTTTAACAACGACTAACTCTTGGGTTTGCAGGTCACGCGCTAGCAGCGTTCGCCGTCCAGCATTCTTCCCAAGCTGCCGCTGAATTTCGTAGCGATCGTGTAATACTTCACCGGGAGCGTTTTCCTGGGATTGTGTCATACGTAGCTGCTCCCCTATTGTTGTGCGTCATTTATAGCTCATTTTTTTAGATGAGCAGAATCACCTGATAGGGTGACTCTGCTGCCCTTGATCCCAGATTCCTCTAAGCTGGATCAAGCACTTAATTTCTTATAAAACTCCTGTTTCACATGTCAGAAATTACTAAAACCTCTATTCGCGCCCAACAGCATCCTTTAATTCAGCGGCTTGCCGATCGCATTGAAGCAATCTGGCAAGAGCATCTGGATCTGTCTCCTTACCAACTTCCTGAAGATTTGGGCTACGTGGAAGGACGATTGGAAGGGGAAAGGCTGACGATTGAGAATCGCTGCTATCAGTCACCCCAGTTCCGCAAGATGCATTTGGAGCTGGCGCGAGTGGGGACAACGCTAGACATTCTGCATTGTGTAATGTTTCCGCATCCTGACTACGCTCTGCCGATGTTTGGCACAGATTTGGTAGGTGGACGAGGACAAATTAGCGCGGCAATCGTTGACCTCTCTCCAACAAGTAGCGATCGCACATTACCCGAAAGCTATCAGTCCAGATTACAAGCTTTACCCCACATCTTTTTTTCCCAACCGCGTGATTTGCCAGATTGGGGTGATATTTTTTCTGAATTTTGTCTATTTATTCGTCCAGGTAATCCTGAAGAAGAAACGCTGTTTTTGGAACGGGTAGCAGCATTTTTAGAAGTTCATTGTCAGGTGGCGATCGCTACTCCTTCTACGCCAGAGCAACGGTCTGAAATCTTTGCTGGACAGCACTATTACTGCACCAAACAGCAGAAAAATGATAAAACTCGCCGCGTTTTAGAGAAGGCTTTTGGTGATGAATGGGCTGAGCGCTATCTGACAACGGTACTGTTTGACCTTCCACCTGAATAACAACATTAGGCGATCGCCCTCAAACTAAAAGACACGCGTTGCGTCTAGCGATCCTTGAGACGCTGAGCGGTGCGGAGAATTTGTCCGGCGAGAATGGCTGCGCCGAAGCCGTTGTCGATGTTGACGACTCCAATTCCAGCGGCGCAGGAGTTGAGCATGGTTAGGAGAGGGGCAAGCCCACCAAAGTTGGCTCCGTAGCCGATGCTGGTTGGTACGGCAATGACGGGACAATCTGCTAGCCCTGCCACGACGCTAGGAAGCGCGCCTTCCATACCTGCCACGACGATGAGAACATCGGCTTCCTGGATGACCTGGCGATTGCTCAGGAGACGATGAATTCCGGCAACGCCAACATCCCACAGTCGGTTTACCCGAAATCCAGATAGCTCAGCGGTGACGGCTGCTTCTTCGGCGACAGCAAGGTCGGCAGTTCCGGCAGAGAGAAGGCTGATCGCCCCCTCATGCTGAACTTCTGGCATTTCACCATCTGCCGCAGAAGACTGCACCAAAGCGCAAATTCTGGCGAGCTCAAAGTAACGTAGCCCAGGAACCTGTGGCTGAAGCTTTTCGTAAACTTCGGGCGTAATTCGAGTTGCCATCACGACGGGGTTGCGCTGCCGCATTGCGGTCATGATGTGAGCAATCTGCTCCGGCGTTTTGCCTGGACCCCAAATTACTTCTGGAAAGCCAGTTCTGAGCGATCGATGGTGATCAATCTTGGCAAAGTCGGCAACCGGTTCAAAGTCGAAATGCTTGAGTTTGTCGAGCGCGTTTTCTGGGCTGATTTCACCCAGAGCGACGGCGTTGAGCAGATTTTGGAGAGCTTCGGGTTGAGACACGGGGAGGGAGGGATGAGGGATGAAAGGAAATCTTCGTCTCCGGGTTCCACCTGGAGATGCCTACAGCGAGGCTCTGCCTCGTGAAGGAGGGGAGGCGGAGCCTCCAAATCTGCATTCCCAGGCAGAGCTTGGGAACGAGTTAAAAGGCGAACGGCCGTTCGCCCCTACGGGATAGATTCTACCCTTTCATCCCTCATTCCTTCATCTCTCATCCCTTTCATCTACTACTTTAACGTGAGTTCGGGATAAGGAGGGGCGAAATAGATAGAGTTGAAAGTACCTAATTTTTAACTCATCTAACCGCCCCATGCTTAGTCTAGAATCCCTGTTCTGTCATGTCGATGA
>NZ_JACJPJ010000053.1:0-1850 GCF_014696015.1 Oculatella sp. FACHB-28
CAGCATCTCGGCAGCCGTATCCACTCCAATGCCAAAAGCTTGCACTAACTCGGGAGCCGCTTTGTGGGTAAGAGTTGCTAGGTGCTGGGTGTGAGTTTCAATTTCCTCATGTAGCTGTAACCACCGTTTTGCCATTGCAGCTAGGGCATGTTGCATGGTTCTATCGCAAAAAATCTTTTTAACGCTACATACAGAGTTGTGTTATGCATACTTCAACACTGCAAATAGTGTTTCCTAAAATTTTTGCGACAGTATCCTGCCCACAGCATAGCAATTGTGGTGCAGCGGATTGCTAGAGGCTATCAGTGAAGTTGTATAGACGGCGGCAACCACTGACCACGATTGTTATCCCCATCCTGGGAGGTTCTCTTAGGATGCCAACCTTTATAGCAGATTTGTATTGAGGGAGATTACCTGATCGGGTGCCAAAATACCTCCGACTGTAATGACTTCCAATTTTTCTGTTTCTTGAGGATGCTGAGTTTTGACTTTAGCGATCGCCGCTTCACTTCCAGTTTCCTGAACGATGTAAATCTGTGTTTCACCTCGCAGCACCCATATCGGCTTAGACCAGGTATGTCGGGGTTGGAGTACCGCTTTATGAATAATCTGATGGCTCAACCCAATCAGGTGTTCCAAGGTGTCTTCGGAGCAAAAATCAGCAAGCTGTGGTTGAAATAATTCTCTGAGGTCCTTTGTTGGGATATGCTCTGTGACATTTGTTGAATTTAACAAAGGTGCAAAACTGGAAGAACTATCTAGGGATTGCCCAACTAAAGATTCAAGCCGACGTTGAATCTGGGTTGTAATGGAATCAAAATCTGGTTCCATCAGGATATGCCCTAAGTGTTCTCGCAACAGGCGCTTCAATTGCTCATCATCAAGAGCAACCCCGCGAGTACTGAGATACCCTGAAAGCCCCTTTCCCAGATTCCGTCCGCAACCTACTTCGCCATTAGCAGCGTCCTCTGCTTCAAGCAATTCCAGCAGGCGCTGATGACGAGCCGCTTTGTCAAAGGTGTCCTTTGGCTGGGCAGGAATCGATTGAGTCATGGGTCGTCTATCCTCAAAGTCTCGAAGTAAACGAGGTTATCGGGTTCTTCAGGATCAGGTCCACAATTGAGCAGTCCAACTCTCAGCTTTCTATAAAATCCTAGCGCACCTGGAAGGGCATGTAATCCTATTTTGCCTTGATAACCCAGTTCGTAGCTGCGGGCGATCGCAAAGTCTACCAGATTGCCCCCAACGCCTTTGTAAGTTGGAGGGTTTGTGATGATAGGTCGATTCCAAGGGGCGGTTGCCAAAGCACTAATGTACACCAACCGTCGTCGCAACTGAAATTCAATCTGACAGCGTTTCTTTAAGACATCGAGCATCATCAGCCCTTGAGTGACACCCTCGCACTCGATCGCGTATAACTCATCACCTGGGAGTAACTTAGATCGACGGCTTTTGCCCACCCAGTTCCAATACTCATCGTCTTGACCGCTTCCTTTCAAGATTGGCTCCCAAAGTGTCTTGGCATCCTCCAGGTGTTTATCAGTCACCTCCGTCAGGAGCGCATCGACAATCTGTTGATCTTGAACTTGCAGTAGCTGAATGATACGGTTCAACGGAATAAGAAGATTCAACAACGGCTCTCATCATAAGGCTTTGGAGGTTGGGATTTGCTCATTATAAAAAATTCGGCGTTGCTGCAAGGGTAATGCTTGGTTTGGCATGATAGAAGAATGAAATGTCCTCAATGTAATTCAACTCAAGTCGCTAAGAACGGGCATCGTCGAGGGAGACAATGCTACAAGTGTAAGCAGTGCAGGCGACAATTTCTCGAATCCTACTATCCTTGGCGC
>NZ_JACJPJ010000054.1:0-65784 GCF_014696015.1 Oculatella sp. FACHB-28
TTCGGATGGATCGCCGGCCGAAGGGCTCACGCATGTTCAAGCGACCGTGCCAGGTGTCGGCTATCACCCAAAACACACTGAGCGCGCATGGCGAGCGGTTCTTGATCTTTTCGGAGAGGAATCGAAATGAGCGACGTGCATGAAGTCCGGGTGCGGGAAGAAGATTTGCGAAGCGCCATGTTAGCCAGGGACGCGTCGCCCCCGTCGGACCTCATAGTAGAAACACCGCATAACAATCGCACTGCACCGGAACGTTTCAATATGGTTGGTTAATTTGCAAAGTTTGTCTGCGTCCGGTGATTGCGAACGTTATGCCGTTGAGTGTTTAGCAAAGTATCAGAATTTAGTTAAATTTAAGCCAAAATCAGGTGGGTATCACGAGTTGTACAAGCCATCCATGTGCGACGATACCTGCTGATTCCTTGCGGAACACTTCTCCATACAGAAGTCAGTGAGCTATTAGTCTATTCAAGAAGCAGCAGCGGTAAGAAAGCAAAGAGACATTGCTAACAATTTGTTGCGAGAAGGACTGCCAATTGAAATTATTGTTCGTGTGACAGGGCGGTCAATTGAGGAACTCCAACAGCTTCAACGGCCATTAAACAGGGCTCTGTAAGATTCACCCTGCTCGGCGTGGCGATCGCAGCATAACAGCTCCATTACGAGCCATGACACACTCTAGTCGGTGGACCACAAGGAATACAGTATGAGGTCAAGAGCGCAAATCAACTAGTCCTTAGTCACCCATCGCGATAGACAATAGACTAGTATCACGTCCTCATCCTTCATCCCTCATCCTTCCAATGCGCTCCTACTCCCTGATTGCCCCGGCTAAAATCAACCTTTACCTGGAAGTTATTGGCGATCGCCCTGATGGATATCATGAGCTGGCAATGGTTCTCCAGGGAATTGATCTGGCAGATCGAATCGATCTCAATGCCAATGGAGTCGATCAGTTTCGGCTGCACTGCGATCATCCCGAAGTGCCTGCTGATGAGAGCAATTTGGCTTACAAAGCGGCCTTGCTGATGGCAGCAGAGTTCCCAAATGCATTTGAGCAGTATGGCGGAGTAAATATCACGATTCACAAGCACATTCCGGTTGGGGCTGGGTTGGCGGGTGGCTCGACCAATGGCGCAGCCGTGCTGGTGGGACTTGACTTGATTTGGGGGTTAGGACTGACTCAAGGCGAGCTACAGGATTTGGCCGCAAAGTTGGGGTCAGACGTCCCGTTTTGCATCGCAGGAGGGACGGCGATCGCCACCGGACGAGGCGAACAGCTTTCACCGCTGCCCAGCATTAACTCCCTTTATGCGGTGCTAGCCAAGTACCGCAGTCTTAGCGTTTCGACGGTTTGGGCATACCAGACCTATCGTAAACAGTTTGGCGATTCCTATAGCCCTGTTTCCACAACGGGTTCCGCTGTCGGAACATCGACTACGCCAAAGCAGCGTGCCCATGCGGGTGAAATTGTGGCTGCGATTATGCATCATGACAGTTCCAAAATCGGTAAGCTGTTGCACAACGATTTGGAAAAAGTCGTCCTGCCCGCCCACCCGCAGGTGGCTCAGTTGCGAGAAACGATACAGCAGTTCAATCCGTTAGGGACAATGATGTCAGGGTCGGGTCCAACGGTCTTTGCCCTGGCTGAGTCACAGGCAGAGGCAAAACATTTGCAACAGCAGATTCAGGCTGCTTTGCCTGATCCGGATTTACAAACCTGGGTGACGCAGTTTAGGGCTGGCGGCATTCAAATTGTTTGATCTTGTAAATCCTCGAAGGGCGTAGCATTCGGGCAAGAATTGCGGGGAAGTTAGAAAATTTGTCTACCTCATGCTGCACTGATACACCCGGTGAGTAGCAAATTGTAAGGGCGAAATCTTTTTTGCTCTCGCTCGATATCATTTGAAAACTACCATTTGTAGAACATAACAAACGCACTATGGCAGACCTACCTTCACCAGATTCTTCTCAGCAAAATAAAAACTCTGCGGGTGAAACTCCGCCTACACCGTTGCGCTGCTTTACGGGGGCGATTATTGCAGGGGGGCTTGCTTTTCTCCTCTACCTGCTCAACCAAGCGATCATTCAAGGGCTTGCCGCAAAACCCTTGCCCACGAGCAGCGTGACAGCAACTAACATTGCCGTTGCAGTGAGAACCTTGGTCATTGGCTTAAGCACACTAGCGACTGCAATTTTTGCGATCGCCGCCCTCGGACTGATTGCTCTAGGAATTCAGCTTTTAATTCAACAATTGCGCCAACCTTCCCTATCAAACAAAGAATAAGTTTAGGAGATGATCAACATGTATGTCCTCATTGGTGGCGCTGGCATGATGGGGCTACGTTTAGCCCAAAACTTGTTAGAGATGGGGCATACCGTTGCCATCATTGACACCGATCCCCTTGCCTGCCAATTTGCTCGTGAAAAAATTGGCGTAATGGCCTTTGAGGGCAGCGCGGTCAGCACCTTGGTCTTGTTAGAAGCCGGAATTCGCAAAGCCGATGCAGTCGCAGCAACGCTCAGCAGCGATGCCTTGAACCTAGCGATGGTGACGCTTTCTAAGCACTACGGGGTGCCTCACATCGTCGTGCGAATGAGCGAACAGGATTTCTTTGAACCCTACCGCATCGCCGGAGCCAATCATGTGATTAGCACGATTGACCTGGCTGTCACGACAATGGCAAATGCGATCGAATACCCCGAAGTGGAGTCGATGATGCACTTTGAGCAGGGGCAGGTAGAAGTGTTAAAACTGCCGGTTCCGGCTAACTGCTACATTACCGGGCGTACCGTTGCCCACGTTGCTCAAGACCCCAGCTTCCCCAAAGGCTCATTGATGATTGGCTACCAGTGCCATTCCTGTGCTGATTTGATCATTCCAAATGGCAGCACGGTCTTGGAAGCTGGCTCAACAATTCTCGTCGTGACTAAACCTGATTTAGTTCACAAGATGATCGACTTCATGGGCCTTTGCACTAATCGTCTTCCAACTCTAGAAGTTGCTTCATCCAGCGCTCTGACGTAGGTTTGCACCAGATCTTCTGAGAGAATGCGTTTGCGAATTTAGCATGGGAGTTAGCTCAACTTCTATCAGTTGGGAAGTTTGGCGACGATCGTTAAATCACATAGCTGAAGTTTAGAGCTTAGTTGCCGTCGGCGATAGGGCGACCCGATATAGCAGCAGCGGGGACGTAGTTTTCATCGGCGATCGCAGGCTCATACCAGACCTGACGATAGATTAGCTCAAGCTCATTGCCCACTTCCGAAAAGTAGTCCATTTGCCGCGCCTGAAGCGACACCATCACCCGAAAAACCGCTAACGCCAAAATTGCCACAACCATTCCAGCCGCAGTGGTGATCAACGCTTCCCCAATTCCGGCTGCGGCTGCGGTTGCCTGCTGGGTAGTGCCGCCACCGCCAATATTGAGGTTGTTGAACGTGCCAATCAAGCCCGTCACGGTACCCAACAGTCCCAGCAGCGGCGAAACCGCAACCACCGTTTCTAAAAGCTTGTCACCCTTTCGCATTTGCACAAATTCTTTATCGCCTGTTGCTTCCATTGCTAGACGAAAAGTTTCAGGGCTGGGATTTCTCAGTCGCAAAGGCGCTAGCAGGAAGCGTCCAATAGGCAGAGTTTGCGCTTTTTCAGCGATCGCTCCAGCCTCATTCAGATCGTAGCGGGCTGCATCCAGCACATCATGTACAATCCGGTCTTCCTGGCTCAAAAGCTGATACCAAAACCAGCTGCGCTCAAGCGCACAGGCGATCGTCGCGACCGACAATCCGACAATAGGAACCATGACTGGGCCGCCTTTGATAACGGTTTCAAGGACTGGGAACATGGTGGTGCAGAAACGCTACTTCCAAATTCTTAATAGACTTGACTTCCCCCGTTAGAATATCCGAATCGCTCTGGAGACTCTTTAATGAGGTAAGCAAAAGATCAACTCAAGGTTAAATCATAGCGGGGATTGGGGATTGGAAATCTGAAAATTTTGGTGCTCTGGAGTAAATGGTTAAGAAGGTTTTGCTAGATCTGGTAAGCGTCCGCTTGATCCCGTCATGAGTCGGAGTGCTAGCCATTTGAGGGGACGAATAGCACGCATGACCCGCAGTCCTAGTCGCCGACTGAGTCGCAGAGGTGCCCAGTTGGTTGAGAAACAGCGATCGAGCAGATCAGTGAAACCGAGAATGGTTAAATTTTCTAGCCAACGCCAGCGTTCGTAGCGTTTTAGGACGCGTAACGTGCCGATGTCCTCGCCATGCTGATACGCCCTTTGCAAAACTTGAGCCAGGGCAGCCGCATCTCGAATTCCCATGTTCAACCCCTGCCCGCCGACGGGATGGCAGCAATGGGCTGCATCCCCGATTAGCGCTAAGCGGGGAAGTGTATAGCAATCGCTATGCATCAGCTGCACCGGAAATAGGAGGCGATCGCCCACCAGGGTCAGCTGTCCCAGTTGTCCATCATAGCGGCGGTCTAGCTCTGCCAAAAACTCAGCGTCGCTCAGGTTCATGAAGGCTTTTGCTTCAGCATGGGGAGCCGTAAGAACGATCTGACAGCGGTTATCGGGAAGTGGCAGAGTAGCAAACGGGCCGCTTTCCCAAAAGTGTTCGCGGGCGATGTTGCCGTGTGGCTTTTCAGGTTGAATCACTGCGGTAATGCACGACTGCCAATATTGCCACCCGTGAGTGCCAATGCCTGCCTGCTGGCGCATGGGCGATCGCGTTCCATCGGCTGCGACCAGCAGCCGCGTTTTAATCGATTGAACCTTTCCCTGCATCGAGACGGTCAGTGTAACGCAATCGGGCTGATAGTCTGCGGACAAGACCTCTGCCGGGGAGAGCCAGCTTACCTGTTCTGCATCTTCCAGGCTCTCCTGTAGAGCTTGCAGCAAAACCCGATGTTCTGCCACGTAGCCCAGTGCCTCAGTCCCTAAATCTTGAGGTTGAAACTGCACTGCTGCCGGATAGTCAGCGTCGGCAAGATGAATTTGGCGAAAAGTGGTGATCTGGGGCAGAATTTGCGCCCAGAGCCCTAACCCGGCAAAAATTTTGCTGGAGGTCAGCGTGATGTGATATGCCCGTCGCCGCTCGAGTCCAGCAGTCCGAGGTTGTGCTTCAATGAGTGCGATCTTTAGCCCCGCTTGCTTGAGGGCAGAGGCTAGGGTCAGCCCCACAATTCCCCCACCCACGATCGCCAGGTCATAGTCTACAGAGAGGCGATCGCAATGATGAGTTTGAAGCCCAGTTTGAAGTTCAAACGGGTGAGACGAATTATGACCAGAGGCAAGCGAAGCCGGAGATGGAAGCGAATTTAACACCATTGATCAAACCGTAATCAATCAAGCCGAACAAGTTAAGTCAAACAAATAAGTAGTTATACCTTCCTTATTCTGACGCGATCGCCCTCACTAGTCCACCTGGTTGAGGGAATTGGGGAAGCTAGGAAAAGTATGGCGCTACGTGCCTTGATTAAAACGTTTTTGCGTGAACTGCGCGGGAGCTTCTACACAAAAACTTGTCCTAAAGTATGGGCGCAGCGCTATAAAGGGCAGCCTTCCATGAAGCTCCAGTAAATCTCAGCTTCCTTCCCAATTTCTTCACCTTTGGTTTTTAGCTTTGGAATATCGGCTTGCAAATGAGCTATTTATTCAATCGCAAATCCAGAGGCAAGAAAAATGTCAGACTTAGAGGAAATCAATCAGCTTTTGCAGGCGAAAGTAGAGCGACTTCAGAAAGCCGAAAAAGCACTGCGTCAAAACGAAGCAAATCTACTGAATTTAATTGAAAGTACTCAGGATGCTGTCTGGTCTGTGGATTCACACTACACGGTGTTGACGCTCAATTTGGCGTTTAAGCAACTGTTTTTACTTGCATTTGATGTAGAACTTGCTCCTGGAATGAATGCAATAGATTGCCTGCCTGCTGAGCAACGAACGTTATGGATTGACTACTACAACCGCGCTTTGAAGGGCGATCGCTTTGATGCTGAGCACTATTATTTTTTGAACGATATTTCTATTTACCTTGATATTTCTTTTAATCCAATCTTCGATCGCAGTGGGCTAATTACGGGGGTAGCTGTCTTTAGCAGAGACATTACCAACCGCAAGCAAACAGAAACTCAACTGTTGCACAGTGCCTTGCACGATGGGCTGACCGGATTGCCCAATCGCACTCTTTTTCTTGAGCGGTTAACCTACACCGCTGAGCGAGTGCAGCGGCAAAACGGTCTATTTGCAGTGATGTTTTTAGACCTGGATCAGTTCAAGCTGACCAACGACCAACTGGGACACTCAGCAGGCGATCATCTGCTGTGTCAGTTTGCTCAGGAGCTAGAAAATTGCCTGCATCTCGGTGATACCGCCAGTCATTTTGGGAATGACGAATTTGCCATTCTGCTGGACAACATTAGCGATATCAGTGAGGCTACTTCGGTCGTTGAGTGTATTCAGCAACGGTTAATGCTGCCGTTTACGCTCAACAGGCATGAGGTTTTTGTGACCGCCAGTATTGGGATTGCCCTCAGCAACGGCTACGATCAGCCGCAAGATCTGTTGCACTATGCCAATGTCGCAATGCACCGCGCTAAAGAATCTGGTAAAACCTGTTACAAAATCTTTGACGCAGAAAACGTCTAACAACCAATTCACGCTTTACAAGGAGTTTCTGGGAGAAGAAGGAATCTGAATGATAAATTCTGTGCCCTGACCCGGAGCAGAGCGGCATTCAAGATGTCCACCATGTTTTTGCACCACGATTTGATAGCTAATCGACATTCCTAGCCCCGTTCCTTGTCCTACGGGCTTGGTTGTGAAGAAAGGGTCGAACAGGCGCTCTTGAATATTGGGGGTCATTCCTGCGCCGTTGTCTTGAATGCGGATTGTAACCATTCCCCGAATATTATGTTCTGTGTCAATGCTAGAAGTCAGAGCCGTCTGAGTTGCAACTGGTTGTCCCAGCATTATCTCAGCTCCGGATTCAGATAGTCTGGCTGTTGGTAGGTCGGGAGTAAATTCAGTTTGGATGGTAATTGTTTTGGGTTCGGGCTGGCTTTCTAGGGCATCGATCGCATTGCTCAGAATGTTCATAAAGACCTGGTTAAGCTGTCCGGCATAACATTCCACGGGCGGCAGCACCCCATAGTTCTTAATTACCCGAATTCCTGTACTGTTGCCGCAAGCCTTGAACCGATTGTGTAAGATGAGCAACGTGCTATCGATGCCTTCGTGAATGTTGACGGGCTTCATTGCAGCTTCGTCCAGGCGTGAGAAGTTGCGGAGAGAAAGCACAATTTGGCGAATTCGATCTGCCCCGATTCGCATAGAGGCTAGCAGCTTGGGTAGGTCATCCGCGACAAACTCAATATCAATGGTCTGAATCAAAGCTTGAATTTCGGGTGCTGGGTCAGGGTAGTACTGCTGATAAAGCTGAATCAGGTGCAGCAGGTCTTTGGTGTAATTGTTGGCATGAACCAGATTGCCCGTAATGAAGTTGACGGGGTTATTAATTTCGTGGGCAATGCCTGCCACCATTTGCCCTAGACTCGACATCTTCTCGGTCTGAATCAGCTGAGACTGGGTTTGCTGTAAGTTTTGCAGAGCTTCGGTCAGTTGTCTCGCTTGAGTCTCAGCGGCAAAGGCGGCAGCGCGGGTTTTGGCGTAGAGTTCTGCCTGCTCAATGGCGATCGCCACCTGATCTACGACAGCGTGGAGCAGCTCCACTTCGCTATCGCTCCAGGTATGAGCGCGACTGTGGCTACAGACAATCGCGCCTAGCTGGTTAGATTGCGTTTCTAGCGGCACCAGCAGTTGCGCCATAATGCCACGATTGAGTAGCTCTTGTACCTCGGCGTCTCTTTCTAACTCCTTTGTGGCATCATCAATCCGAATCATCTGTAGATTTAGGATGCTTACCGCCAGGGGGACAGTCTCTTCAGGTGGGCAGTCTCCTAGCAGGCTAGGCAAATTAGAACTGCAAGATTCGTGGGTGACAACCAGACTGGGGCGATCGTCGTTCATCCAGCACCAGAGAAAGTGACAGCGATCGATTTGCAAGAGCGATCGCACCTCACTTACGGTTGTCCCCAAAATCACATCCAGGTTGAGCGACTCCCGAATTTGGCTAGCTAGGCGAAACAACAACGCTTCTCGGCGGCTCATCAAGGCTTCTCTCGCCCAGATACGGTCGATCGCCACGGCAATGCTGTTGGCGATCCAGCCAAGGGTGTTGAGGGTCGCTTCGCTCAACGGTTGCCGACAAAACAAAGCCATTACGCCGACCAGACGATCTTCAACAATCAGGGGATAACCTGCGAAACTAACCAGGTTTTCGCGCTGCACCCAGTCGCGTGCGCCGATGCATACGTCGTTTTGCACATCATTGGTCAGGTAAGGCTGACGGAGTTGAGCGATAAAGCCAATGATGGAAATACTTAGAGGAATACGGCTATAAAAATCTTCGACGTGGGAATGCTGTCCGGCGATCGCCTGTAGCTCTAGCAGTTTTGCCTCACCGTTATACGTCCAGATGCGAACGAAGGTGGCATCAAGATACTGCATCGTGGTTTCGGTACAGCGCCCCAAAATTTCGGATAGCGCCCCGCCTTGCGCCAGCAGTACCCCCATCGCAGCAATAAACTCAGACAGGTGCGATCGCTGCAACAAGTCCATCTCCGACTGTTTGCGTGTCGTCACATCCCGAAAGTAAACGGACAGTCCTTCTTGATAAGGAAATGCCCTCACCTCAAACCAGCTTCCTAAAGGCGGGTAGAATTCTTCGAAGTGTACGGGAGTTTGCTGGGCGATCGATCGCCGATATTCTTGCTCAAATACGGAGCCGACTGTTTCGGGAAACACATCCCAAATGCGTCGCCCTAACAGTTCACTTCGAGTTCTAAACAGCGCCTTTTCAACCTGAGGATTGAGATAGGTAAACCGCCAATTATGGTCGAGCGTGAAGAAAGCATCCGTAATGCTGGTCAGCAAGCGAGCCAGTTTACGCTTAGAACGGGTTTCGCCGGTCTTTTCGATTTGAGTTTGGTTGGCGATCGCTTCCTCTAGCTCTACTGACTTGCGCCGCAGTTCCAGTTGGGCAACAACCTGCTGGCTCAAGGTTTGCAGAGATTCTTGCTGCTCTAGACTGAGCGATCGCACGTCCCAGTCCATAACGCATAAGGTGCCGATGGCCAGCCCTTCTGGAGTAATCAGCGGCACACCTGCATAAAACCGAATGTGAGGATGCCCAGCTACCAGCGGATATAGCCTGAACCGCTCATCTGCCAGCATGTCAGGTACGATCAGCATCCCTGCTTGCTGAATCACATGGGCACAAAACGATTGCTCCAGGCTAACGGGCAACTCTAGCCCAATGCTTGACTTTGACCAATAGTAATTGTCCACCAGAAAATTGACCATGGCGATCGGCACCTGGCAGATTTGAGTCGCCAGACGGGCGATCGCATCAAACGTAGCCTCTGGTTCAGTATCTAAAATCCGATACCGAAACAAGGCCGTAAGTTTGGCAGATTCATCAAGCAATCGTGCTGCCATCGGCTGCAATTATTGGTGACAACAAGGAACACAATCAACTTCTGTGAAACTTGCAAACAGCTCACAGCGACTCTTTCAGTGATTTCAGCACCCCAAACCACCACTGAAGCGATAACTACGAGTCAGATGCCCCCACCTGAGCAAATTTGTCTCCCAACCGCTCAGGTCAAGATAGACTTTCGAGCCGTAAAGTTTCTACTGATTAAAGAACACTCTAAACATCTCAAGATCCGGTAGCAACCCAGGTAGTAAACCCCTCTAAACTCTTAATACAAGCTCGCTAAAACAGTTGAAATCAACTCGCAATCAAATAAGGTAAACAAAAATAACAGAAGGTAGAGTGTTTTTATGAAAATTTGCCTCTTTGATATGTATACAAGCTGTGCGAAGTTTCTGATCCGCAAGCTTAAGGAAAATTAAATTTTCCGGCATCGCTCGTTCTTCCCTTTTAGTCCTTCATCTACCCGCCGATGTGGCATCTTTCCGTTCCCAGACAATTCCGACAGATTTTGGTCGGGTCAAAGCGTCTCGCTATCTTTGAAGCCTGCGTCATTGGACTTGTCTCCGGTTTGGCAGCCGTTTTGCTCAAGCAAGGAATTAGCTGGCTGGGCGGTTGGCGAATTGACCTTTCCAATCAGTTTCTCTGGATGCTGCCTCTGGTGGGTCTTGGAGGCGGATGTTTAACGGGTTTACTGATCGAGCGTCTAGCCCCAGAAGCCGCAGGTAGTGGAATTCCACAGGTAAAAGCGGCACTAGCAAATTTTCCCATTCCGCTCAACCTGCGAGTGGCGATCGTCAAGCTAATCAGCGTCACCTTGGCGCTGGGGTCAGGGTTAAGTCTGGGTCGTCAAGGTCCAACTGTGCAGATTGGTGCAGCACTTGCAGCTCAACTGAGCCAGTGGATTCCTACTTCACCCGAATATCGCAGGCAGCTTTTGGCCGCAGGAGCGGCCGCTGGACTGGCGGCTGGCTTTAATGCCCCGATCGCCGGAGTGCTGTTTGTGGTGGAGGAATTCCTGCAAGATTTTTCTGGATTGACGCTGGGTACTGCCATTCTGGCTTCGTTTATTGGAGCTGTTGTCTCGCGGCTCTTGGGTGGACAAGGACTCAGCCTTAATTCAATCGTCACGGGTAATGAGGTTCATGTCAGTTTTTCGCTGCAAGACATTCCCTTTTTTTTGGTTCTGGGGCTGCTAGCTGGGTTGCTAGGTGCGTTGTTTAGTCAGGGCATTTTTGTCAGTTTGAGCTTTTACCGCCGTACCCTGCACTTGGGATTGCCCTTGAAGGTTGGGCTGGCTGGATTGATTACTGGGCTGGTCGGAATGCTCCTGCCTCCCGCTGTGCGAGATGACACGGGACTGCAAGATTTTTTGAGTACTGGAGCGGCGGGTTGGCAGGTGACGCTGTTGGTTTTCTGGGTGAAATTTGTCCTGACGCTAGTCGCTTACGGCTCTGGGGCCCCTGGAGGACTTTTTGCGCCATCGTTGGTGCTGGGGTCAGCTTTGGGATACTTGGTTGGATTCTCGGCCCAGGGGCTAGAAACGCTGATTGGGATTCCCCTAGGAATTCCCGTTGGGGTCAGTCCTGCCAGCACCTATGCGTTAGCAGGAATGGGTGCTTTTTTTAGCGCCATTACACGAGGTCCGATTACGGCGATTGTCATCGTTTTTGAAATCACGACAGACTTTAATCTGGTGCTGCCGCTGATGATCGGCTCTGTGATCGCCTACCTGATTGCCGATCGCCTTGCTGGGGGATCGCTTTATAGCCGCCTCTTAGCCTGGAATGGCATTCACCTAGAAACGGTGACGGCAAATACTGGTCCGTGGGCTGACCTAACTGCAGCCACGCTAATGCAGCGGCGGGTTGAGACATTATCTAGCCAGATGAAGCTGAGCGAGGCAGTGCAGGCTTTTTCGCGATCGCACCATCGCGGTTTTCCGGTTGTCGATGATGGCAGGCTCGTGGGAATTGTCACCCAGAGCGATCTAGCAGACCCATCCCGTCGTCCCTCTGCCCTAGAGGAAGCGACTCTGTCAGATATCATGACCCCTCAGCCTGTCACGGTTAGCCCGTCTGATCCGCTCACCCACGTACTCTATTTGCTGAATCGGTTTAAGCTCAGCCGCTTACCGGTGACCGAAGGTCCTAAGCTGGTTGGCATCATCACTCGCGCTGACATTATTCGGGCGGAGTCTGACCAGCTTAATGGCGAAACCCGGCAGTTTGGTCCGCAGCCAGAACCTTCCTATGTGGTCTATCAGACGCGATCGCCCGCTACTGGCAAGGGGCGGCTACTAGTACCGTTGAGTAATCCCCAAACGGCTCCGTTGCTGCTTAAAATTGCGTCAACCATTGCTCGCGATCGCGATTATGAACTGGAATGCCTACAAGTGATTATCGTGCCGCGCGGCAGTTCTCCAGCAGAAACAATGGTCAGGACAACCACCAGTCGCCGCTTACTGCGCCAAACTGAACAACTGGGGCGAGACTGGCAAATTCCGATTCATACTCAAATTCGGGTTGCCCATGATGCAGCGCAGGCAATGCTGGAGACGATTAAGGAGCGTCACATCGACCTGATTTTGATGGGCTGGAAGGGAACTACCGCTACGCCGGGGCGGGTGTTTGGCAGTGCAGTAGATACGGTTGTGCGACAGGCTGCCTGCGATGTTGTGGTGATCAAGCTCAGCAAGGCTGGAACTTTTGACCACTGGCTGGTGCCAATTGCAGGCGGACCAAACTCCCAGCAGGCTTTGCGGCTATTGCCAGCACTAACGACACTTAGCCCTTCCCCTACGGTCGAAATTTGTCAGGTATTTAATTCAATAGATTCGGCGGAAGACAATGTGCTGCTGCATCAGGCGGTAGAGCAACTGAGCAGCCAGGTGCATTATCCTGTGGTGGCTTGCCCAGCCTGGGGACATTCAGTCCCAGAAGCCATCCTGCATCTGGCGGTCAGAGATGCCTGCGATGTGATTGTGCTAGGAGCAAGTCGCGAGGGCTTGTTACAGCAGGCAATTAAGGGCAATATTCCAGAGGCGATCGCCCGCTATGGGGATCGCACCATCGTTCTGGTTAGAGGGGCGATCGCTGCTCAGCCTTAGCAGGAAAATAGGTATTTGGTTTATCTAATCTTCATCGGGCTAAACCGGAAACTTAAAACATCCGCGTTTAAATAGGAATCGGAGCCATAAGACGGTTATCGCTGCTGATACCCTCAGTTAGGTGAATGAGACGGATGAAATTAGTACGGAAACAAAAGCAAATACTCTGAATCTATAGAACAAGCACCTCCGTACTAGTTCTGATGCTCAGACGGGGGCAGATATAAATATAGTGAGTCGTCGAGGCCGTTGTTGAGTCACCTATTAAACCGCTATCCATTAATTCGGAAGGCTAGGCAAATCCTCACAGCCCAGACGTTGCACCGTCTCCAAGTTGTAGCCCCAACTTTATCAACTGGGAGTGTGAATCAACTCTGTGGCGATCGCTTCAGTCATTATCAATCTTTATTTTTCGAACAAACCATCTGCATCAAACGATCCCTGTGTGTTCATAGGATGGAATTAGCATGTACCGATTAAATCTGAATTCTAAAATTCGTCCAATCTTCGTCACGATTTGTTGTGCTTTTTCACTCGGCTTAGTAGTGGGAGGATTTCCTTTGATGGCGATCGCCCAGGAATACAACCCTCCAGATGTGGGTTTACCAGGACGGCGAGAAGGAGGGGGTACCCGCGGCTGCTGGAATGAGTTAGCGGTAGCCAACCCAACCCAATCCTCCTCCCAGTCATCGGTAGAAGAATTGCCTACTGCTCTGACTCCGGCTGAAAATTTTGGCTACACCACTTCAGAACGCCCTACTTTTTTCTTCTACATTCCTCAGCTTTACGCCGAGAAAGCCGTAGCAGCCGACTTTATGCTTTTGGATGAGCAAGGTAACGAAGTCTACAGCACCACCTTTCAACCAAGTCACAGCGCTAATGTGGTTAGCGTCACGCTGCCTGCTGATAGCGCGTCTGCTCTGGAACCTGGCAAACCATATCAGTGGAGCTTTGGCTTAACCTGCAACTTAGGCGATCGTTCTGGCGATCGCGTCATGGACGGCTGGATTCAGCGCGTTGAACCTACCGCTGCCCTAGAAACTGCCCTGGCAAATGCCACTCCAGCAGAACTTCCTGCCCTCTATGCCCAGTCAGGCATCTGGTATGACGCATTCGCCAGCCTGGTTGCGCTGCACACTACACCCACCAGCCAAACTTTTACAACTCAGTGGTCAACTCTACTCAACTCGGTTGGACTCAATCACATCGCTGAAGCTGCCTTTGCTCAGTGCTGCACTACTGCCCAGAGCGAATAAACTCGCTAGCATTGCCAGTGGCTCTATCCATGCGCACTCAATGCATTCTGCCGACTTGATCAAGACTGCTCAAAACACCGATAAGCCAACAAAACCGTTCTGAGAAGTAAGAGTCATGCATCGCCCCCTTTTTTTGCTTAACCGTTTCCCTGTTTCTCTCATGCTGGCGGTAGGAATATGGCTGGCTGCCCTGCCCACAGTGACCCTAGCTCAAGAGTACATTCCTCCTCAGCGTGGCTTGCCCGGTCGTCGCGAAGGAGGGGGCACTCGTGGAGATTGCCTCAGCAGCAGCCAGCGTCTGACAGCTCTCATGCCTGACACTAACTTTGGTAAAACGATTGCGGAGTATCCAACTTTTTTTTGGTACATTCCTGATGTGCAGCCCGAAGCAGCGGAGTTTGTGCTGTTAGATGAGAACGACAATGAGCTATATCGCACTCGGTTTCAGGTAACGGGTGCATCAGGGGTGATTAGCCTGAGCCTGCCTGAAAATGCCGGGATGCCACCCCTAGAAGTCGGGAAGGACTATCACTGGTACTTCTCCCTAATTTGTGACGATGTCGATCGATCAGGTGATCCTTATACTGAGGGCTGGATTCAACGGGTTGAGCCAGAAGCAGCTCTGCTGGCTCGGTTAGAAACAGCCTCGCTCCGCGATCGCCCCACTATCTATGCGTCCGCTGGCATCTGGCACGATGCGCTTACATCCCTCGCCGAGCTGCGTCGCGCCAATCCTCAAAACGCCAGTTTCATGAGAGGCTGGAGAACTCTGCTTGACTCGGTGGAGCTAGCAAAAGTGGCAGATCAGCCATTCGTCCCCTGCTGTGAGCAGGTCAGCAGCCAGCCTGTCAGCAGCAATCTGGGCATTAGCCCCTAACCCTCTACAGTTCCTTATTCGGTGTTCCCTATGCACTGCGATCGCCCTCGACTTATTCGCATTGCGGCTTACCTGACGACATTAGGGCTATTGCTCAATAGCGGTTTGCCGTCAGCCTTGGCGCAGCAGTACGTTCCACCAGAGCGGGGGTTACCTCAGCGTTTAGGGGATGGCGGCACACGGGCAGGAGACTTCGGGAGTCCGTCTGGGACAGACGCACCCCCAACCGACCAGCCCGGTTTTGAACTGGAGAGCCCATCTGCTCGACCTGCACCTGGAGGATATACCCCACCTGCACCAGGGTTGCCGGGTCGGCGTGAGGCAGGTGGTACAAGGGGCAGCGGTAACTGCATCGATCACTCACAACTGGATGACTCGCAACTGGTTGCCTTAATGCCAATGGACAACTACGGAAGAACGCTGTCGGGCTATCCGACGCTGTTCTGGCGGGTTCCCTCAAATCAAGCAGAGGCAATAGAGCTGGTCTTGTTTGACGAGGCAGACAACGAGATTTATCGCACTATATTGCAGATTACCGGTGAAGCGGGAATTGTTAGCCTAGCGTTACCCGCCCATGCTGGAATGCCGCCCTTAGAAGTGGATGCGCTATACCGCTGGTCTTTCTCTTTGATTTGCGATTCAGCCGATCGCTCAGCCGACCTCTACACCGAAGGCTGGCTTCATCGAGTTGAGCCTGCCCCTGATCTGGCAGCTGAAATCGAGGCAGCAGCAGAGAGCGATCGCCCCTCCATTTATGCTGCTGCCGGACTCTGGCATGATGCTCTGTCTGCGATCGCCGAGCAGCGCCGCACCAATCCTGAAGACGAAGCAGCGGCAGCCCGTTGGCGCAATTTATTGGAATCAGTCGGGCTAGGGGCTGTTGCTGATGAACCGTTAGACCATGCTGACTGACATGAGTTCATCTGCCATATCAAAGTTAGCGTTGACAGACTGCACGTCATCCAGGTCTTCTAGCGCATCCATTAGTTTGAGCAGCGATCGCGCCTGGTCAGAGTCAGTCACTTCTACGGAATTTTGCGGAATCCAGCGCAGTTCGGTCTGCTGAATTTTGTAGCCTTTTTCCTGTAAAACTTGGCTCAGGGTTTCCAGGTTGATGGGTTCCGTGAAGACCTCAGCCCCCGCTGCTTCATCGACCTCAACCAGTTCGTAAGATTCTGCTCCGCCTTCCAGCGATGCTTCTAGCAACTCATCCTCATCAATTTCCCCAATCAGGGTGACAACGCCCTTCTGTTCAAACATCCAGCCGACACAGCCCGTTTCTCCCAAGTTGCCGCCTACTTTGTTAAAGGCGGCCCTGAGGTCGGCGGCAGTGCGGTTGCGGTTGTCGGTAAATGCTTCGATCAAGACAGCTACGCCACCCGGCCCATACCCCTCATAGCGAATTGCCTCCAGCGCATCTGCATCTGCGCCTAGCTTGCCGGAGCCTTTAGCGATCGCCCGTTCGATATTGTCATTGGGAATTCCAGCCGCTTTTGCTTTCTCAATTGCCGTGCGAAGCTGAGAATTACCATCAGGGTCAGGCACTCCGCTCCGGGCTGCCACAATAATCTCCCGCGAGATCTTGGCAAAGGTTTTGCCCTTCACCGCATCTACTCTGGCTTTTTGCCGCTTAATATTTGCCCACTTACTGTGTCCTGCCATGCGCTAATCAGTTCATGCTGTGAGATAACGTCCAAACCTAGAATAGTAAACCTGCTGCGTGTGTGTCAGATTGCGCCCTATCTACCGCAGTAGTAGAACTCAAGGCTCGCTCGCTTGCTATACGTTTTAGTTGCACTCATGGGGCTGATTCCTGACCGCCGCATCGAAAAAACTCTAATTTCATAGAGGCTGCCAAAGCTATATTTCTCCTATTCTTGGTTCCACTTACAACCGATTTGAGGCTGCTGTAAGAATCTATAGAATTCGTAGATTAGTCCGCAACCAAAGAATGTTTAGAAATGTGTATTTTCTGAGAATATCTGTTTTTATGTCTTTTCAAAGTCTTAACCCAAAGCTTCCTATTTCTAGAACAGAACCCCAGTATTTCTAATATTTCTAAATTCGTTTCTCATTTTTATTTAAAGCCAAAACTTCAGTGAATCAAAGGTTTCGGCTTTTTGAATGTACAAGAATTGGAATTAAGTCGATTGATTCTTCTAAGGCTGATTCTATTGAAAAGGTTGGAATAGATTCGTCTCTGCTAATCCTCTATCTCTGCAGGATGACTAGGCTTGATCCGGGTTTATCGCTCTAGGTTGATTCAAGTCTTGAAGACAAACGAATACTGTAGAGACATGGTTGTTGAATAGCTAAAACAAACGATTTAACAAGCCGTCAACAACTGATTGAACACGTGCAGTCGTTGCACTGCCAGATCTCCTTAACAAATGAGAATTAGCGAGGATACTTAACTATGAAACTTTCCAATTTCGCCAAATTGGCTGGAGCCAGTGCACTAGGACTGAGCCTGACTGTGTTGTCTGTAGGTGCGCCTAGCTTTGCGCAAGATGCTCCTGCGGTTGATGGCACCACAACAACCACTGAGACGGAAGTGGAAGGCACTGAGACGGAAGTGGAAGGCGATCGCGACTTTGACTGGGGTTGGCTGGGTCTGTTGGGTCTGATCGGCTTGGCTGGTTTGGCTCGCAAAGATGATGATCACACTACCCGTTACCGCGAACCTGACGAAGTAAGCCGGACTTCTTCTACACGCTACTAATCCAGATTAGGCGGTAAGAATTGGACTGATAAGAGAATAAGGGTCTTAGAACATTCCTAAGACCCGCCGCCATCAGGACAGTTGAAAATTTTTTTGATAGAAATTTGCACTCTAAATGAAGGAAGTGAATATGAAAAGCATGGACTTTTCTAAGATTATGAAAGCTGGTATCTTAGCAGCCAGCCTAGTTCTAGTGCCCGTTGTCCCATCTGCGCTCGCTCAAACCGAATCAAACAACCCCACTCTAGACACCACTCCTTTGCAAGAGAGTAGTGATGACGCAAACAACTGGGGCTGGTTGGGTTTACTCGGATTGATTGGTGTAGCAAATCTGTTCCGCAAACGCAAGACCACTGAAGTTTATCGAGAGCCAGATGTCGCAAGTGGTACAACTGGTACAACTGGTACTGGATATCGCGAGTAGACGTATCGCTCTCAAGCTCAAAATCCTCCCAACTTGAGCTTGGGACTGTAACCGAATTAAGTTTTGATATCGCCAGCTCTGATCTTAATCAGGGCTGGCGTATTTTGTAGTAACGGTTACTCAGCTTTCAGGCACCGCTATGATTTCTTCTACGCCGGGTGTTTCGCTGTCTTCTGGTCAGGAACATACACGGGGTGGTGCGATCGCCTTTCCTCTCCCCTCTGTTGCTTTTGCCGTAGGAACGTTTGGTGTAGGAACGCTGCTCATTGTCGGCACAGTGGCTACCCCAGCCGCAGCTCAGTCTATTGTGCCTGCCAATGACGGGACGGGAACTCGCGTTAGGATTGATGGCGATCGCTACATTATTCGCGGCGGGCAGCTTTCAGAAGATGGTGCCAATTTATTCCAGAGCTTTGAGCGGTTTGGGCTAAGCCCCAATGAAATTGCCCTATTTCGCTCTGACCCAACGATTCAAAACATCCTGGCACGGGTGGTGGGCGGCGATCCTTCTTTAATCAACGGCTTGCTTCAGGTCACGGGTGGCGACTCAAACCTGTATCTGATGAATCCTGCTGGAATCCTATTTGGGGCCAATGCACGGTTGGATGTACCTGCCTCGTTTACCGCCACAACCGCCAACGCAATTGGGTTTGAGCAAGGCTGGTTTAACGGCTCAGGGGCAAATGATTACACCAGTTTGACTGGTGCGCCAACTCAGTTTGCTTTCACCATGACGGAACCGGGGGCGATCGCCAATGCAGGTAACCTCAGTGTTTCTGAAGGGCATTCCCTGACGCTACTAGGTGGCACCGTTACTAATACAGGAGAACTTGCTGCACCTGCGGGACAAATTGCCCTAACCGCAGTTTCTGGCGCAAATCGGGTACGGCTGAGCCAAGCAGGTCATTTGCTTAGCGTCGAAATCGAACCTGTTACAGCTAATCCTCAGTCTGGTGAACCTACCTCATGGACGCTGCCAACTGCTTCGCTACCAGAACTGCTCACGGGTGGAAGTGCCAGCAATGCAACTGGGTTGCGGCTCAATCGCAATGGTGAAGTTGAGCTAGTTGGCTCTGGTATTCAAATTCCCAATCAGGCAGGAGTGGCGATCGCCTCCGGTAGCCTAGACGTTTCCTCAACTGCTCCCGGTCAACCTGGCGGCACGGTTCAAGTCCTGGGCGATGTCGTCGGACTGATAGAAGCCAACGTAGATGCTTCTGGCAGTGGCGGTGGCACCGTACTGATCGGCGGCGACTATCAGGGGCAGGGCAGCATCCCTACTGCCTCACGCACTCTGATTGATCGTGACTCTGTGATCAACGCCAATGCCGAGGAGAGCGAAAATGGTGGTCGAGTCATCGTTTGGGCAAATGATACCGCTGCATTTCACGGCAGCATCAGCGCTCAGGGGGGAGATTCGGGCGATGGTGGCTTTGTTGAGGTGTCGGGTCACGAAAACCTGATTTTTAGAGGTACTGTCAACACCAGCGCGGCTAATGGGCAAGTCGGCACTTTGCTGCTCGACCCGTTAAACATCATAATTGTGGCAGGCAATGGCGCTGACGATGATGCTCAACTGCTGGGTGATAGCGTAGTCCTAGCGGGTGATGGCAATCCCAATGAATCATTCACCATTTCTGAAACAGCAATAGAAAATGCAGCCGCCTCTGGCAATCTTCAGCTAGAAGCAACCAATGACATTACGATCGAGTCGCTTTCAGACGGTGTTCTTACCCTGTTCAGCCTTGGCACCTTTGAATTGGGCACGATTCAGTTTCGAGCAGATGCCGATGGAGATGGCGTAGGCACCTTCGCCATGAACTTGAATGATACGCTCGATACGAATAGCAGTGACTTAGTCATTTCCGGTGCAAACCTGCTGCTTGGCAATATCGATACCTCCAGCGGCGGCGATGGCGGCGACGTGACGCTGAATGCAGTCCGTGCGATTCGGGTGAATACAATTAACGCTCAAGGCTTTGAGGGAACAGGCGGAACGGTAAACATTACCGCAGGGCGGCTGTTTCGGGTGCTGGATAGTTTTAGCGATCGCAATGAAATCAACGCCAGCATTTCCACGTCAGGCTTAGGGGGGGGTGGCTCTATCAGCATTCAGCACGATGGCGGTAGGACCGAAACTCCTTTCACCATCGGCACTGCTAACCCTACCAATGGCACTGCGGGTGCCATTACCACAGGCGAATCAACCTTAACTGCCGCCAATTCACCTATCATTGGCACCGAATTCGTGCTGGGTAACATCCAAGTACTCACTTCTGAACCCACTCCCACTCCGACTCCAACTCCCACGCCCACCCCGACTCCCACTCCGACTCCAACCCCCACGCCCACGCCCACCCCGACTCCAACCCCTACGCCCACGCCCACTCCTCCACCCTTTAACGAAGAGGAACTCCTTCCCCGCAACCCTCCCAACCCAACACCAGAAATTGTCAGCCGATCGCCCGTTACTATTGATACGGCGATCGCCCCTCTGGAAGAAAACTTTACCCAGGAGTTTGAAAACTACTTGGGATTGGAAAATACTCGAATTCGGTCGCTCGACGAAGCAAAAGAAATTTTGCAGGAGATTGAAGACGCAACGGGAGCCAAACCTGCGTTTATCTATGTCAGTTTTGTGCCTGAGTCGCTGAGTTTGTTGCCTGGGAACTATACCCCTCAAGACAGCGACCAGCTGGAACTAGTAGTGATTACCAAAACAGGACTAACGCGCAGACGAGTCCCAGAAGCCACTCGTGCTCAAGTTTTAGCTGCTGCCCAGACATTTCGTGGGGAAGTGACCAACCCTCGCCGTACCCGCAGCACCAGCTATCTAACATCGGCTCAACAGCTTTATCAGTGGCTTGTTGTCCCTATTCAGCCCGCTTTGCAGGCTCAGGAAATCAACAATCTGGTGTTTTTGCCAGATGTAGGATTGCGATCGCTCCCCTTTTCCGCCCTGCACAACGGTGAGCAATTCCTGATCGAACAGTACAGCGTCGGTTTAATGCCTAGTCTGAGCCTGACCGATACTCGCTATGTCGATATTAAAGATGCTCAAATGCTGGCAATGGGCGTTTCTGAGAGCACCCAGGGGCAAACCCCATTGCCTGCTGTGCCCGTCGAGCTTTCCACCGTTGTGCTAAACCTCTGGCGCGGCAGAATCTTTCTCAACGACAACGCTACGATCGCTAACCTGCAACAAATCCGCACCGAGCAGCCCTTTGGCATCATTCACATGGCAACCCATGCCGACTTTGTAGGTGGTCTAGTCAACGACTCCTACATTCAGCTTTGGAATGACAAGCTGCGAATGGATCAGGTGCGGCAGCTTGGCTGGAATGACCCCGCTGTAGAAATGCTGGTGCTGAGTGCTTGCCGGACTGCCCTGGGAGATGAACAGGCAGAACTGGGTTTTGCCGGACTAGCCGTTCAAACAGGAGTAAAAACTGCGGTTGCAAGTCTCTGGTATGTCAGTGATGCTGGAACAGCCGCTTTGATGACAGGCTTCTATCAATCGCTAAGCACTGCTCCCATTAAGGCAGAAGCCCTACGGCAAGCACAAATTGCGATGGCGCGAGGTGAGGTGTATCTGGAAGATGGACAGTTGCGTGGACTGGAGGGAATTGAAGGGTTAAACCTTCCGTCTGCCAGCCTGGATATTAGCAGTCGTGAGCTGTCGCATCCCTACTATTGGGCGGCGTTTACGATGATTGGTAATCCTTGGTGAATCACTATTGCTGCTTTAGGGTGCCGTTGCTGCCAAATCCTTATGGAAAATTCATCGAGCAGCTTGTATTTATGTCTGGGGACAGATTTGCTTCGTGCTAATTTGATAGACAAAAACACTGAATTTTTATGCTGGGTCAAGTTGTTGGAAGTCGCTACAGGATCTTTAAGCACCTGGGGGGCGGTAGCTTTGGTCAAACTTACCTGGCAGAAGATGCGTATATCCCCGAAGATAACCTTTGCGTCGTCAAGCAGCTTAAGCCGCAGTTCACTGACCCGCTAACGCTACAGGTTGCCCGACGGCTGTTTGAATCCGAAGCAAAAATTTTGCACAAACTGGGTAATCATGGTCAAATTCCTAGGCTTTTAGCCCATTTTGAAGAAAAGCAAGACTTCTACCTAGTTCAGGAGTTCATCGAAGGGCATGATCTGAGCCGTGAACTGCTGCTGGGCAAGCGCTGGTCAGAGGTAGACGCAATCAAGCTGGTGTGGGACATCCTCGAAGTCCTGAGCTTTGTCCATCAGCATCAGGTCATTCACCGCGACCTCAAGCCCTCCAACATTCGGCGGCGGCAGCGCGATGGCAAGCTGGTGCTAATCGACTTTGGTGCAGTCAAGCAAATCAGCACTCAGGTCGTAACTTCCCAAGGCAAGACCATGCTAACGGTTGCGGTAGGCACAATGGGCTACGCGCCCAACGAACTGCTTAGCGGTAAACCTCGTCTATGTAGCGACATTTACGCCGTTGGCATGATGGGCATTCAGGCATTGACCGGAATGTATCCAACTGAGTTGCGAGACGACCCAACAACAGGCGAACTCGTTTGGAGAGACGGAATTAACGTCAGTCCTGAATTTAGTCAAATTTTGGATGGTATGGTCTGTTATGACTTCCGCCAGCGCTACCAGACTACGCAAGAAGTGATGCGGGCACTGGAGCCACTGATGGCATCCACCGAATCTCAACGTGTCGCTCCCTCGCTTGTAACTCAGCCGCCTGAAATAATGACCGTTCCGACTGCTCCTGTCTCTCTGTCGGGACTTCCCCTTCCCCCAACGGAAGTTAATCTGCAACTGCCAACGCTTCCCGAACCAGACTCAGCTGCAGTTCCCGTAGCTGCTGCCAGCAGCGTTCCTGAGACTGAAGTGGTGTCTGTTGACCCTGCTTCTGCTCAGTCCTCCCCAAATCCCGTAGTACCCAGTTCCTCTGCACCAACGGTGCCCGTGACTGCGCCTCCTTCCGTACCCCCTGGTATGCAGGTTGAAGGGATGCTGGGTGCGTCGGTTCGGGCTGCCTCCTCATCTTCACCGCCAACCGTTCCCCTAACGGAGCCGCCTTCTCCTCCGGTGCAAGTGCCGCCGACTGTGGCTTCTCCCCCCTCTGAGGGTACGGTAGTGCAGTCTCCTCGCTTCCGTTGGAAGTTTCTAGGGGTGGGAGCAGGAGTGGCAGCGGCGATCGCCACTACCGTTGTTGGGTTGAATTACTACAACCAGTCTCAGCGCCAGTTTGCTCTGGATCAGATTACTTCCTTGAAGATGGAAGGAAACCACGAGGAATGCGTTCGCACTGCGATGGCGCTGTCTGGGGACGCACAGGCCCAACAGCTTTTGGGAGAGTGCCAGTTAGCACAGGCTCAGGCATTGGCAGCAAGCAATCGACTCAAAGATGCCATTCTTGCCGCCAGCGAAATTGCTGAAGGTCATTCTGCCCATGAGGAGTCTCAGAACCTTGTAGGTGAGTGGTCTGAGCGAATTCTAGAACTGGCAGCCGAGCAATATCAGGGTGGAAAGTTAGAAAACGCCGTAGCAATGGCGGGGGCAATTCCTGAAACTAGCTCAATCTATGAGCAGGCGCAGGCGCAAATTGTCTCCTGGAATCAGGAATGGGAAGCCGATGAGGGGTTGCTGAAAACTGCCCAAGAAGCGGTAGATCAGGGTGCATGGCAGGCGGCGATCGCCGAAACCGAAAAAATTACCAACGAATACTGGAAACAGCAAGCAGCTCCCCTCGTAGAAAAAGCCAACACCGAAATCTCAGCAGCCGAGCAAAGAGCCGCTGAGCGAAGGGCAGCCGAGCAAAGGGCGGCTGAGCAAAGAGCTGCTGAACAACGTCAATCCCAACCCCGCCAACGCCAAACCAGCCAGCGCCGCTCTCAAACGCAGCGTCAGCGTCCTGCGACCCAACCTCAACCTCAGCCCCAAGCTCCCACTTTCACCGATCCAGATTGCCCCAGTGGAGTTTGTCTGTAAATAGGCGAATTCGAGACGCCTCATTCTTAGCTTTTCCCCCTCATTCTTCACCTTTAGAACTAGAATAAATATCCATGAAATTAGCTAAATTCCTAGTTGCTTTACTGGTTGGCTCGGCTGCAACAATTTCCCTGCTGCCAGGGTTACGTCAGCCCGTTCAGGCACAAACAGGGTCAGGCTTTTACTGTGACGAAAGCCGTGAACCCCCGGTCATGGTTGCTGCCGGGAATGGGCAAGTTATTGACTTCATTACCTTTACGTCTGCCTGGGCACCCCCACCCTACACAGCTGAGGTGCGCTGCCAGGTCATTTCTGCCCGATTTCAACGAGTTTTTGTTAGAGATGGTGCATCTGCCTTCTCAAACGCAACTTTTGGCTACCTGAATAACGAGCCAGTCATGTGCCTTTCGAGAAACACGCAGGATCAACAGCGGGGCATCTGTGACCCCGAAAACATTCTGCTGACTTTTCAGAACGAACTCCAGGGCTGTTTGTTTATTCCCGCGTTTGAAGAAAATCTTTTTCGCCAAGGTGTCCAGGGCGACTCTAGCGGCATTACGAGAGAGCAGTGTAATCGCCAATTTTCTGCCCAAACACGACGCGGTGACAGCCAGGCTCGTCAAACGTTTCTCGCACTGAATCAACAGCAGGCACCCATCAGCACCATTCCCTACAACTCCACTACTACGGGAACAGGGAATTACCTTTTACAGGGGCAGGGTTCTTTAGTCGCGGGTGGACCAGTCCTTAGCGATGGCTCTCTGTTTAAAGAACACCTTCTCTCTGGTACAGCAGGTCAGACTGTCACCATCACGCTAGAGAGTAGTCAGTTTGATACCTATCTGATTTTGCTAGGGCCAAATGGCGATCGCGTTGCCGAAAACGACGACATCAGCTCAGACAACCTCAACTCTCAAATCACCGTCACGCTACCCACAACCGGAGTTTACCGAATTCTCGCCAACTCTTACGACGAAACGGGGCAGGGCAACTACACTTACACCGTGCGCTAACTCTCGCTATTGGGGGGTGGTGAAGCGCTCAAACGGGTTAGTTTGCCCAGTCAAACCACCCTGCCCAAACGAGTCAAGCAGAATGGCACAGTCGCTCTGAGGCAACTCCTCGGGCAAATCATCTGGGCTGACCAACCGTTGAGCATCAATCTCAGCCACTGGAAACTCGCAAATATAAGCTGCTAAAGGTTCTTGCTGCTGATTGTAAACTCTGGTGCTGTAGCCAAATTCTTGCGCAGCAGTACCCAGTTGGTTGATAAAGGTATAGCGCTCCAGGTAATTGTAAAGACTCCAGATTTGCTGATTGACAATCAGGTCTACTCGGCGCGTTTCGCCATTGCTGCCTGTGAAAGCAAACCAATTGTTCAGCAATTTGCCGCCAAACTGTTCGTCTGCCCACCACAGGCTAGGAAGAGTCAGGTCAGTTTGAGAAACGGTATCCGCAGTAATAACTGAACCGTCTGCTGGAACGGCTTCTGGCTGCAAAAATCGCAAGTCTGGCGGTGCAGTGTCCTGAATCAGGGAAAGGATGGTTTCTCGCTCAACTGCGATCGCCTTTAGCGGTAACCCTAAACTTAGAGCAACAGCTAGAACTAGGCAAGAAAGGGAGTGTGTCGATCGCCCAAAAAGTTGCAGTCGCATCATCATGCTTGAACGTCTTTCACTTCAAGTCTAACCGCGAGAATTCTGGATGTCTGCAAGGCTTTAATCAAACTGCTTCACAAGTCTTTAGAAAACCTTGCCCTTTAAAAGATAGAGTGAGCCGGACATATCCTAGATACGTCCGGCTCACTCTATCTCGTTTAACTGTCCTGCCTAAACTGCTAGGGACTATTCGGCCAAGCTAGCCAGTTCCTTCGTTTCAGCGCCCAAAATCGGCGGTGCGAAGAAGGGAGGCGTAAAGATGCGAATCGGCTGTTCAGCAATTAGCGGTAGCACGTTTCTTGCTTGCGTTGCGACTGCTACGGTCTTCACATCATAGGTTTGCGTTGCCAGCTTCGGGTAAACTCCGATCGCCACAATTGGGACGAGCAGGCAGAGCGCGATGAATGCTTCACGGGGTCTAGCATCGCTAAAGCTAAACTTAGCGGTTAGCTCGACATTCTCAGAACCGTAGAAGACTTCCCGCAGCATCGAGAGCAGGTAAATTGGTGAGAGAATCACACCCACCGCTGCCAGCAGCACAATCGCTGCCTTAAAGGTCGCACTGTAAGCATCGCTGGTGGTGAAGCCAAGGAATATCGTCAATTCACCCACAAAGCCACTCATTCCAGGAAGCGCTAGAGAGGCGAGAGAGCCAGCGGTAAAAAAGGCAAACACCAGTGGCATTTTCTTCGCCATGCCGCCCATCTTATCCATTGCCAGGGTATGAGTCCGCTCGTAGGTTACACCCGACAGGAAGAAGAGAGCCGCTGCAATCAAACCGTGCGACACCATTTGCAGCACTGCGCCACTGATGCCGAGCGTGGTGAAAGAGGCGATACCAATCAGGACAAACCCCATGTGAGCGATCGAGGAGTAGGCGAGTCTCTTCTTCAAGCTAGTCTGAGCAAAGGCAGTCAAAGAAGCGTAGATAATATTGACCACACCCAAAACGGCCAGCACTGGAGCGAAGTAGACATGGGCATTGGGCAGCATCTCAATATTGAAGCGAATCAACCCATAGCCAGCCATCTTCAACAGGACACCCGCCAAAATCATTGATGCTGGGGCAGGAGCTTCACTGTGAGCATCGGGCAACCAGGTGTGGAAGGGAAAAATCGGCAACTTCACACCGAAGGCGACCAGGAAGGCAGAGTAAATCAACAACTCAAAGGTTAGGGAGTAATCCTTCATCCCCAACTCAGAGATGTTGAGAGTGAAGTTATCTCCGTAGAAAGCCATCGCAAAGGCGGCTAGCAGAATAAACAGCGACCCAATTGCTGTGTAGAGAATGAACTTTGTCGCTGCATAGGAGCGTCTTTCACCACCCCAAATCGAGATCAGCAGGTAAACCGGAACCAATTCCAGTTCCCACATGATGAAGAAGAATAAGAGATCCTGAGCGACAAAAACGCCAATCTGAGCGCTATACATCGCCAGCATTAAGAAGAAAAACAGGCGTGGCTTGTGCTTCACCTGCCAGCCTGCCAGGATCGCCAGCGTCGTAATCAGACCCGTCAGGATAACCAGGGGCATCGACAGCCCATCTACTGCAACAGACCAGTTCAGCCCAATTTGAGGAAGCCAGCTATAGGTTTCAACCAGTTGATATTCTGGGTTGCGAAGGTCGTAATGCTGCCAGAAGGTGTAAATAATCAGCGCGAATTCTGTTAAGGCTGCTCCCAACGCATACCAGCGAACCACCTTGCCCTCTTGATCGGGCAGAAAGGGAATCGGCAGGGATGCTAGAAGGGGGAACAGAATCAGGACTGTTAACCAAGGAAATTCAGTACTCATCATGAGAGCCTACCCAAAAGTTCTAAGCGTGAAGGACATTCGGGTTGCAGAGTAGGCTTGCTACAGAGCAACACAGGCTCGATCTGTAAAGAAGCGCGTTTAGCTGAAGTGAGGAAGCGGGAAGAGAACAGGCGCTCCTGGATGAGATGGCTCTGCCCAAGACGACAGAGCAGATAGATGGCAGGTATCGCGAACCTATAAATCAAGAGGCTGTAACCTTGCAGGACTTCCACGAAGTTATCCTTGACAGATCGAGTCAACACTGGAAAATTAGATCCGGTAAGAACAATTACCTAGTCAATTACGATGATACCCCAGTTTTATTAAGCAAAGTAAAGTTCGGTACTAGTTTATTGCAGATTTTTAATGATTGTCACTAAAGATGTCACTCTATAAAGCCCGCGTAAAGCAAGCTTGAGGCAAAGAATACTCCCAAAAGTCTGGTAGCCTGGGGCATTAAGGTGGCTACCAGGTTCGCGACGTGAGGTTGCTGAGTGGTGAAAACTCTATAAAATTCCTATGCCCCTTTCTCCTAGTCGGATTAGCGATCGCCAACCAAACAATAGGAGCGTATCTGCCAGGGGCTTCGGTCCAACTAATATCTCTACGACTCTATAGAAGTGACGTACTGCTCTTGCTTAAAAGGTTGGAAGCCGCGCTTGAGGTAGTTGGGGAGAGCCGCAGGTGAATCTAAGGTGCAAGTGTGTAGCCAGACCCGATCGGGGTTCATACTCCAGGCTTGTTCAACTGCGTAGGTGAGTAAATGCTTGCCAAGTCCACGCCCGGTAAATTCTGGCAGTAGCCCAAAGTAGGCGATTTCGGTGGAGCGATCGGGGTGCTGTTTTAGCTCAAAAAATCCAGCAGGTGCGCCGTCACAATACAGTGCCCAGACGGATACACCAGCTTGATTTAGATGGGTAAGAATTTGCTCATTGCTCCAGGGGAGGCGATCGCACCAATAATACTCGCGTCCTACCTCTGTGTAGAAATAGCGATAAAAAGAAGCAGGACAGTCAACCACCCGTTCAATTCGCGCACGCTCAACAGAGTTCTGAAAATCCTCCTCAATCCTGGCAGGTTTCAGATCATCAGGATGAGTCATTTGCAGGTAGGTTCGCGTTACCTCAATGTTCTGTCTGGGCTGTTCGTCCAATTGCTTCTATCCCTACTTCACTTAGAAACTATCAGAACTTACATACTTTACCTGTATATACCAATTCCAAAAATTAGGGCTACAGATGGAAGGGCACTCCACTCCGCGAGTTGCCCTTCCATCTGTAGCCTCCTTTTAGAGAAACGTTATTAGTGAGTTATGCCTTGCCTAAAAATTAAACTTTAAAGAGCAAACCGGAAGCATAGCAAGGCTATACCTCCGGTTAAAAACTGATTTTTCTAAAACTGCTTAAAACTGCTGAAGTTAAGCCGTCACTCCCAGTGAGCGACGATTTAGTTCCAAGATAGGGCAGAAGAGGCTGGCTTGAATGGGAGTGAGGTGCTGTTTGACAACTTCTTGCATAATCCGGTAGGTCATGTCGCAGCTTCGTTGAGCGCCAAAAGCCCGCATGATGGTTTGCATCCAGACCAAGAGGCGATCGCGCAAGCTATCAGGGTCATTTAACAGCATGGCAATGGCTGAATAACGCAAAACGCGAATCGTGTCGCGCTTCCACTTGGCGCTGAGGTCTTCATTTCCGTTCTTCAGCAGCTCAGGGGCGATCGCCCGCATTCGCGCTTGCACCTGCTGGACAATGGATGCTTCTGCCGCCTGAAGCTTTTGATAGGTTTCAACTCTTAAATAGAAAGACTGGACATAGTCGCTGACAAACTGAAGTTCGTCGTCTGCAGCATACCGACCATCTACATTCAAGCTCAGGCGTTCCAGTTGACTCAACATTCCGGCTCACTCTCCAGTCGGTTAACTTTTATCAAGAATTCCCTAGCTTGAAATGTAAATAACAACTGTTGCTCAGCAACAGTTGTTATTTACTTTAAGCATCGGTTGTGTGTGAGAAGTACTGCCCTAGCTTAAAGCTGGTGGTATCTGCAATTTGCTTGAGTGTAGAGCGAGTAATTAGTTTGCCTGACTCAACAAGCACTTGTCCTGTAATCGGGTGAAGCAAATCCTGGTCAGCACGTCGCCCGATCAGCGCTTCAATGTCTTGTAAGGAATTGATATACATACCGGGTGGTAGTTCTACAACCACCCCGTTGCCCATGACCCGGGCCTGGCAAGCTAGCCGAGAGTTCGTTTTGCAGGTGGTGATGACTTCCAGGGTGCGCTGTTCTCGACGGTTGATCGGGGTGAGTGCGTTCATTCCTTTTGTCACATAGACATGGCAGGTTGCACACATGCCACGACCACCACATTCCCGCAACACGTCCAGGTCTTTGTTGATCAAGACAGACAGCAAATTACCGTTGGTTTCAACAGAGGTTTCCTGGGCGATCGGTTCTAGCCTGACCACTTTTGCCATGGTGAATCTTCCTTGAAGAATAATTAAGCTTTATCCGCTAATAAGAGCCTTTTCTGTTCATCATCGAGTGCCGCTTGCCGAATGATGAGGGGGAAATCACGGATTACTTTGGCACAGCGTTCGATAAAGGCAGATACCCACTGTTGAATGTACTGATGTTGATTAATGGTGATGAAGTCGGAGCTGGCAATAGAGGCTGAGAAGGTAATTTGAGCAGACCGATCAATCTGAAAGTTGTTCAGCCATTCCACGGCAGGGCGGCTAGATTTCCAGTAGTTGTTGACGACGGTTGTGCCTAAATATTGAGTGGTGAACTGACTAAGGTGGTTAAGCGCCAGCAACAATTCTTTGAGGTTGATCTGGTCGGTTATAGGGGAGGTGAGAGGGGCAGAAGCTGTAGATTGCGCTTGAGTAGGAGGACTATCTAGATGTTTGTTAGCTGAGTTTAACGATGGGGTCGGAGTGCCATTTTTAGTGTGGGTTTTAAATTGAGATTCCAGTTTAGTGGACCCTGAAGGGGATTGACCTTCAGCCGCCGCGTTCACCTCAGGACGCTGTTTCCAGTAGTTTTGGTTGGATAAGGTGATGTTGCCAGCTAAGAGACGAAAGGTGGCGATCGTGTTGGCGATGTCTTCCTGAAGCTCGATTTTTAGCTGTTCAACCGCCTGTAGGTAAGCTGGGTAAACCAGACTGCTCCCTGTTAAAACTAGAAGGATAATGCCGTGATTTAGCTTGTAGATATAGACTTGATGCCCGGTAAACTGAAATTCAAAGAATTCAAAGTCTGCTGGGGTTGTCTCTACAACCTGTTGGATGCCTTGAGCCAGGGCCTCTTTCTGCTGAAAGTTAAGGGATTGATCCACACCAAAAAAGTACGGGCGCGATCGCCCATCCATTAGGGCAACTCCCGCAATTCCTGGTAAATTCAGAAAGTCCTGGACAACCTCCCGCTTCATAAGGACGCTCTAAGCAATAAGTTGTTTACTTCAGTGCGGCATATGCCAAACGGTAATCCAGGGAGGGCTAATCTGCTCATTGTGATTTTTGATCAACTCAGGTGATTTGCTTATCAGGTGACTTGCTTACCGACTCAGATATCCATCCATTATGGTTCTCCACCGTCCCATTTTCCTAATCGGTCTATTCGTTCTCAGCCTTTGGGCCTTATCTCCTTTCAGGTTTAGCACTCATGTCTGACCTTCCTTTTACTTTGGACCAGTTGCGGATTCTTAAGGCGATCGCTGCCGAGGGAAGCTTTAAGCGTGCCGCTGATAGTCTCTATGTTTCCCAACCTGCCGTTAGCCTTCAGGTGCAAAACCTGGAACGACAGTTGGATGTGCCTTTGTTTGACCGGGGTGGCAGGCGGGCACAGTTGACCGAAGCGGGGCATCTGTTGCTCAGCTATGGCGATCGGATTTTGACGCTGTGCCAGGAAACCTGTCGAGCGATCGAAGATTTACAGAATCTTCAAGGTGGCACCTTGATTGTGGGGGCAAGCCAAACTACAGGAACGTATTTGCTGCCCCGCATGATTGGCTTGTTTCGGCAGAATTACCCAGATGTAGCGGTACAGCTTCACGTCCATTCCACTCGCCGCACTGCCTGGAGCGTAGCAAATGGGCAGATTGATCTGGCCATTATCGGCGGTGAAGTGCCTCCTGAATTACAGGACTCGCTAGAAATTATTCCCTACGCAGAAGACGAACTTGCGCTGATTTTACCTGTTTTGCATTCTCTTGCCCATTTGAGCACTGTGCAAAAAGAAGATCTTTATAAACTCCAGTTCATTACCCTCGATTCTCAATCCACGATTCGTAAAGTGATTGACCAAGTTTTAACGCGCTGCGGCATCGAAACTCGTCGCCTCAAGATCGAAATGGAGCTAAATTCGATTGAAGCAATTAAGAATGCAGTTCAGGCTGGGTTAGGTGCTGCTTTTGTATCAATCTCAGCGATCGAAAAAGAGCTGCAAATGGGCGTATTGCATCGCGCTCGGATTGAAGATGTGGTTGTCAATCGCACACTTTCGGTGATTATCAATCCCAATCGCTATCGCTCTAAGGCGGCAGAGGCTTTCTTTAAAGAGATCTTGCCGCAGTTTGCCAGCCATAAGCCTGTTGCGGTAGACGATAGGATTAATCAAGATGCAGCTGAGCCGGTTGAACCGCTCTCATTGGAGGCGACCACCTCCAAGCCTGGGGGAAAGTAAGTCACGAGGTTTATGGAAGTCCACTGCACCCGTCCAGTTTGCCCTCGACCCGCCAACCATTTTGCTGACCTGGATAACAGCGCGACGCTGAAGACAGTGCAGCAAAAATATTGCACAGCCTGCGGGATGCCGTTGATTTTGGTGGGGCGCTATGTACCGCTAAAGCTGCTGGGCAGGGGTGGTTTTGGGGCTGCGTATTTGGCCCGCGATCGCTACACGCCTGCAATGCGCCAGTGTGTGGTGAAGCAATTTCAGCCTGCGGGTGATCTCAGTCCGACCCAGCTAGAAATGGCTCAAAAGCTATTTGAGCGGGAAGGCGAGGTCTTGGAGGAATTGGGCAATAAACATCCTCAGATTCCTGATCTGCTGGCTTTTTTTGAATTAGATGTACCCAGTCGCACTCCTAATAAGCCCGATCGCTTCTTTTATCTGGTGCAAGAGTTCATCGATGGGCAGGACATGGAGCGGGAACTGGAGCAAAAGAAACAGTTCTCTGAAGCAGAAGTCTTGGAAGTGCTGACCGAAATTCTCAAGGTGCTGAGGTTTGTTCATAGCAACGGCTCAATTCACCGTGACATCAAGCCTTCTAACATCATGCGCCACCGGGACGGTCGGCTGTTTTTGCTAGATTTTGGGGCGGTCAAGCAGCTGACTTCAGCCGCCGCAGTTCAAGGAGGCAAGGCCTCAACTGGAATTTACTCAATGGGTTTTGCGCCACCCGAGCAAATGGCGGGTAACGTGGTTTATCCAGCGACTGATCTCTACGCGCTTGGCGTTACCTGCATTACGCTGTTGACGGGAAAGCAACCCGATGAACTGTATGACTCGTATGGCAACGAATGGACGTGGCGAGCCTATGCTCAGGTGAGCGATCGCCTGGAAGCGATCCTCAACCGAATGCTGCTGCAGTCTCCTAAACAGCGCTTTCAGTCGGCGGATGAGGTGCTAGAAGCGCTTGCCGGCCCAACTGCCAGACCTGCATCACCGCCTCCACCCCCCCCCCCGCCTCCGCCACCCCCAGTTCCCTCATCTGGATCAGCCGCTGCTGGCAAGAAGGCACCCCCTCCCCCCCCTTCTAGTCCTGCGCCTGCGCCATCCCCTGCACCTGCGCCTACACCCGCTCCTGTCGCGATGCGCCCGGCTGCTCAACCCGGAATGCAGCCTGCTGTACGCCCCTTTTCGACCTTGGAATTGATTAGAGGCGCTGGATTTACTGGCTTTGAAGCAGGGCTGCTGGCGATCGCCATTTATAGCTTTTCTGGGTCTTTGCTCTTCAGTGCTGGGTTACCGCTATTGGCGATCGCCGTTTTAGTCTTGCTTCAAACCCGTCGCGTCATCGAAGGATGGGACTTGCCGATTATTGGGGCAGTGACGCTAGCGGTGGTTGCCTTTGTGGTGCTGCGAACAGGAGAATCGCTTTCAACCCTGATCATTCTGGCAGGGTTGGTAGGACTGCTGGCGATCGCTATTACGGTTATTTTCCGCCTGATTTATGCGCTGCTGTCCCGCTTCATCTAAGAGACATGTAGGAGAGGTGCGAACTTGCTATGGCTCAGAAAAATGAAACCCCTGTTTTAATTGTGTCTCTGTTGCTGACATTAGCGCTGCTTGGTGGTGGAGCCTGGTGGGTGTTGAATCGGTTAGCTCCAGGATCGCTCACTCCAGGAGCTCAAAATCCAACAGCGGCAAATGGTGATTCTGATTCTCCTCAAAATGCAAGCAATACACCGACTCAAGAGCGCCTGAGTTCAGGAGAAAGAGTCTTGTTTGCGGAGACATCGCCTGAAAAACAGGCAGGCGTGGAAGCGATCGCCTCCGGTAACTTTGAGCAGGCCGTTTCCGATCTAGAAGCCGCGCTCCAAGCTAATCGAAACGATCCGGAGGCATTGATCTATCTCAACAACGCTCAGATCGGCGATCAGACCGCTTACAGCATTGCCGTTCCGGTTCCAGCAGCAACTTCTGCAAATCCAGCTCTAGAAATTCTTCGGGGTGTTGCTCAGGCTCAAACTGAAATCAACCAGGCAGGTGGCATCAACGGTGTGCCGCTAAAGGTGCTGATCGCCAATGATGACAACGACCCCCAGGTGTCCCGACAGGTTGCTGAAGCGCTAACAGAAAACTCAGAGGTGTTGGGTGTGATCGGGCACTTTGGTAGTGAGGCTACGCTGGCAGCGGCAGAAATTTATCAGAATTCTGGGCTGGTAATGATTTCGCCCACGAGTACATCAATGCAGCTTTCAGAAGTTGGTAACTATGTGTTTCGTACGGTGCCTAGCGATCGCTTTACTGCTGCAGCGCTTTCTCGCTACATGGTCAACACCTTGCAAGCTCAAAATGCTGCAATTTACTTTAATTCTGAGAGTGACTACAGCCGGTCACTCAAGGATGAATTCACAACGGCACTTTACGGGGATGGCGGACAGATTTTGGCAGAGTTTGACCTGGCTGACCCCGCTTTTAGCGCCGCAGATACGCTTCAACAAGCTGCTTCACAGGACGCTGAAGTTTTAGTCTTGATTGCTAATACGGCTACGCTTGATCAAGCGCTGCAAGTCGTAACGGTCAATCGTGGGCAATTGCGCTTGCTCGGTGGAGATAGTATTTACAATCCCAAGACGCTTCAGGTAGGTGGAGAAGCTGCTGTTGATATGGTGGTTGCAGTGCCCTGGCACATTCTCTCGGACCCCCAAGCAGCGTTTGTTCAATCTTCTCGAAACTTCTGGGGAGGCGATGTTAACTGGCGAACAGCTATGGCCTATGACGCAACGCAGGCTTTAGTTGCGGGTCTGAAAAGTAACCCGACCCGTGAAGGTATTGAACAAACGCTAAGTGCTAGCAACTTTGCGGCCGAGGGCGCAACGGGTACGATTCGGTTTTTGCCATCGGGCGATCGCAATCAGGCAGAGCAGCTTGTGATCATTGAACCAGGATCTCGTTCTGGTTATGGTTACGATTTCGTGCCTGTGCAGTAGCGACTGCTTCAACAATTCAAATCGGTTAATCAAGCCTTAAATCTATAGAACTATTCTGTAGAACTATAAAGGGTGTGCGATCGCACCTCAGCAACTATGGCTCAAAAGAACGAGACACCTGCCTTGATCCTCTCTCTGCTGATCACGATCGGCTTGATTGGCGCTGGCGCTTGGTGGTTTACCCGCTCCAGTTCTGGGGTTGGCGATTTGCTTGGGCGAGGAACTCCAGGTTCTTCCACATCGGGTTCCAGTTCGTCGTCTGCACCGCCGCCTGTCCCTGTTGCAGACAATTTTGCAGGAGTGCCCAACGTTCCTTCTGGTTTGTTTAGCTATGGTGGCAGCACAACTTGGGCACCTATTCGTGGGCAGATCGATCCGGTAATTCAGAGTGTTTGGTCTGGCTATCAACTGCGCTACACCAACCCTCCTTTAGGAGAAACACCTGGCTCTGCTAGCGGCATTCGGATGCTGCTCGACAATCAGCTTACGTTTGCTCAGTCTTCGCGTTCTCTCAATCCCCAAGAGTATCAAGAAGCAGAACAGCGCGGCTTTACCTTGAGAGAAATTCCGGTAGCACTGGAAGGGATGGCGATCGCCGTCAACCCTAACCTCAACCTTCCTGGGCTAACTCTGGATCAACTGAGAGATATTTATACCGGGCAAATTACAAACTGGAGCCAGGTTGGCGGCCCTAACCTACCCATCACCCCCTACTCCCGTCGGGTCAACGATGGTGGCACCGTAGAATTTTTTGTCGCAAACATTCTGGGTGGACAAAATTTTGGCAGCAATATCAGCTTTATCGACACCACCACGCAAGCCCTGCGAGAAGTTTCAACTAATCTAGGTGGAATTTACT
The DNA here is from genome assembly GCF_014696015.1 of Oculatella sp. FACHB-28. Taxonomy (NCBI): domain Bacteria; kingdom Bacillati; phylum Cyanobacteriota; class Cyanophyceae; order Oculatellales; family Oculatellaceae; genus Oculatella; species Oculatella sp. FACHB-28. Next base: position 35,892 of record NZ_JACJPJ010000054.1, read on the forward strand.
ATGCCTCGGCTCCGGAGATTGTAGGTCAATGCACAGTGAAGCCCCTTCCCTTGGGTGCCCGTTCTGGCGATTCTTTTGTTGCACCCTACGTTGAGCCGTTGATTGTTGGTTCTCAATGTGGCGGCTCGGCTGAGCGGACTCAACTCAACTCCAATGCATTTCAAACTGGTGCATACCCCATTACCCGCAGACTGTTTGTTGTGGTTAAGCAAAACGGTCAAATTGATCAGCAAGCTGGAGAAGCTTACGCCAATTTACTGCTCACTGATCAAGGGCAGGCACTAATTGAAGAGTCTGGGTTTGTCCGAATTCGTTAAAGACGGCAAAAAAAGCGCCCCTTCTATCAGCAGAGGCGCTCCTAGCTAACGTGAGTTCGGGTTAAGCTAAACGCTGCAAGGTTTGGTATAAAAGGCTTTAGGCAAAGGGTATTGCTGTAGGCTCTTCTCAATAAGGTTGTTTATTGAGAAAAATTGCATCTGTGGACCTTGCTGACAATAGCTTGATTCACTGCAACGAAATGAGGTACGAAAAATCAGGGGTTCTGACGATTTCTTATCCCGAACTCACGTTAGCTATTTTGTCCGAGCCTGCGAGGCTACAGCAATGTTTGGCTTATCGCTGGATAACAGATTCAGCAGGCAAACAAAGTAAATTGTCGCCATAGGTACGAATTAGCGATCGCTGTCGGAGTTTACCCATCAAGCGGGTTACTGTAACCCGAGTTGAGCCAATGGCGCTACCAATTTGAGCGTGAGTCAATGCCCAAGGCAGACAATATCCCTCCTCGCAAGGTTCACCAAACTCTTCAATTAGCAGGGTCAAAAACCCTAACAGGCGGTCAATGGTGCGACGCTGCCCCAGCGTACTTAGCCACAAAAGCTTGCGTTGATGCTGATAGCGAAAAGCATCCAGCACTTCACGGCGAAAATGTGGCCAATTATCCAGGTCGTGCCAGTACATCCAAATCACAGCAGTGTTGTCAACATGGGCAAAACTCTGCAATGTAAAAGGCGACTGAGCCACAATCTCAAAAGGCTGTCCGGCACCCACAAACCCTAAGAATGCTTCTTCAGAATTAATTCGGGGCAGACGAGAAGAGTTGCTGGCAGTTGCGCTCACCTGAGCTTCGCCCACTAATCGCACAGCTCCTCGTTGAACTAAATAAAGGAGTCCAGGTCGAGCCGGGATCTTCTCATCCTTGGCAAAAGTCCGACAGCGATAATGTTCTTGAGCCCAGTCCAAAATTCTTTGCCAAGTGAGGAAAGGACGGGCTGTCTCGGGTTGTTGTGAGGATACTGAGTACATAGTCGGAAGCTCGAAGAATCAGTGAATACTCTGGGAAATCATTTATGAATTGAGTGCGCTAGGGGGCTGGACTCAACTCCTCAAACCGAAATTGGCCAACAGGGTAAGCCAAGCTTAACTTCATCTCACCCTATCCAGGTAGGGAAAAATACGTAGGTCCTCTTATTGCATGACGCAGACTGAACTACAGAACTACTCCTTATTATGAAAGTGAGCTTTTTTTGACAAATTTTGCTATTAGGCAAACAAGGAAAGCTCCTGTGTGTCGTAAGTAACAAACAGATTGCAGTGAAATTGCTCTCGACCGATATTGCACATATCGCCCTAAAGCCAATTTTGATCAGGCAAATACAAGAAGCTATTCGTTTGTCGAAGGAAATAATACGCAGAGACAAGGTATCGGATCTATCTTGTAAAGGCTATCTATCTAAAGATATAGAGCAGCCTCAAACTGTTCCGCTCAACCGAATTAATCGAGGCACTTCTGAGATTGAGTACGTATCCGCGATCGCTCTAAAGCTCTCAAGGCTACCAGGTGAATCAGTGGACGTTGTTCAAACAATCGATGCTCAGACAATCAGTGCGTATTTAACCAATTCAATAAAAGCTGTTGGAGACAAAGCTATAGTCCATCAACCTTTGTCTGATGCGCTTTGGCGCAACTTCACTGTTAAGGTTGTCCCCTCAGGATGGATTCATCTGCAACTCAGTGACTTGGGGCTGGCTAGCTGGCTACAAATCCTAACTGAACGGTCTATTCGCCTGGGCGATCGCCTTAGGCAGAAAAATGTTCATGAAAATGATAACCAACTTTTGCGTAATGCTACCAGGTTATTTGAATTGCAGTACGCTCACGCGCGATGTTGTTCTCAAATTTATCTGGCTCAACAAGTAGGACTGCTGAGTTTGTCAAAAAATTCATCTGAATGTAGCTTTAGTGAATTTCAGTTGGAGTCTGTTTTAACACCGAAACCTTTTCCCTGGCTCGATTCAAGGCAGTTACTGCGGTTCCAACACCCCGCTGAACACAAGCTCATTTCTCAACTTGTAGCCACGGTAGATACACTTTCTGATGCACCTTCTCAGCGCTCGATCCTGAAGGTAGGCGAAAACCTTAGCCAAAACTTCATCAAATTCCACGCCGCCTGTCGTGTCTTTGCAGAGATTAAAACCGCTGAACCAGAATTAGCTCAAGCTCGGTTAGGACTCGTACTGGCAACTCAAGCTGTTCTAAAAGCTTTACTAGAAGAAGGCTTAGATGTTTGTGCACCTATGAAGTTGTGAAGCGTGTCACACCGTTGTGAAATTTCCTTCAAACTAATGACAAATCGGAGGGGGTCTGCTAGAGTTATGTCAGTGTGAGGAGCGAACCAGCAAGGGCATCGAGACGAAACACGGTCAGTCGTCGATGCCCTTTCTGATTTCTTAAGGTCTCCAAGATTTTTTGTATTTGATTAGATCGAATATAAGTAGAACGGGCGTGGGGAAGTAGTTCCCCACGCCCACTTTGCTAATTTGCATAAACTTCATTCTACGTAGCTTCAAAAGATCCTAAAACCAGGAGAAGACGATGAGTGCTAAAACCCAACTTCCGATTCCCACACACTTTGACTCAGCAAAGGTAGGAGAAGTGTGGCGCGTTCCCTATCAGGATCGGGCAAAAGAGGCTGCAAGTTGGGCAAGACAGCACGAACTGCAATCTGCTGTGGATGACAAGACAAAAATTTGTCTGCTAGCAATCGATGTCCAAAACACGTTTTGTATTCCTGGGTTTGAGCTATTTGTAGGCGGCAGATCAGGCATGGGTGCCGTGGAGGACAACGTGCGCTTATGTGAATTCATTTATCGCAATTTGGGGGTAATTAGCGAAATTGCACCGACGATGGACACTCACACTGCAACTCAAATTTTTCATGCGGTGTTTTGGGTGAATCAGGCGGGGGAGCACCCGCCCGCAATGACGATGATTTCCCTAGCGGATGTGGAGCAGGGAGTCTGGCAGGTTAATCCAGCGATTGCTCATGGAGTGGTGCAGATGGACTACGCCGCACTACAAAACTATGCGTTGCATTACGTTCGCAAGCTTGATTTAGTTGGTAAATATCCTCTGACGATTTGGCCTTACCATTCCATGCTGGGCGGAGTGGGGCACGCTTTGGTGTCTGCGTTTGAGGAAGCTTGTTTTTTTCACAATTTAGCTCGTCAAAGCCAAACCAACCTGGAAATCAAGGGCAGCAATCCTCTGACAGAAAACTATTCGGTGCTTCAGCCTGAGGTGCTGGAGGACCAGGAAAAGCGAGCGATCGCCCAGAAAAACACTCAATTTCTACAAAAGCTGCTGAAATTTGATGCGATCGCGATCGCAGGTCAAGCCAAAAGCCACTGTGTTGCCTGGACGATCGATGATTTATTAACTGAAATTCAAGCAACTGATCCAGCCTTGGCAAGCAAAGTATACCTGCTAGAAGATTGTTCGTCTCCAGTTGTGGTACCTGATGTGGTTGACTTCACCGAGCAGGGAGAGTCTGCCTTTCAGCGGTTTGCAGAAGCCGGAATGCACCTTGTTAAGTCAACTGACCCGATTGAGGTTTGGGTTGGACTAAATTTAACTTGAGCATTTTTTGGGAAACTTGCAAAGTTCACTTTGAGTCCTCTTATTAAGAGGTTCATCGTTGCGATAGGGTGCCAGCCATCTTAATAAAGCTTTTGTGAATCAGCGCCTCAATCACCGTGCTGAAGCTAGTTATAGAGTATTGGCGATCGCTCAAAACTAGAGCCAGAGCCAAAGCTTGATCAGTGTGCAGATCAAAAACCGTCCCACAGATTGGCTCAGCCATTTGGCTGAAGACGATAAAGTTAAGCTGCTTCAGGTGGAAAACTCAAAACTAAAGCTTAAAATTTCTGGAAGTTTTAGGATGAGCAAACCTTCTGATCAGTTCAGTTCTCAGACACTCTGAGTCGTGAACTCCTAGCTGTACCGCTCAGCCAAACTTGAAAAAGACCTGATGCGAATTTGCAGCCTAGTAAACCTTATGCAGTATCTGTGGGAACTTCTCAGACATGCCAGCGTCATCAAAAGACGGAACCTCTCATAGTCAAGCGTTGCCGATGAGTCATCCTTTTCCCGTATCTTGGTCAGTGGCTGGGGCAATGCCTCAAGTTCCAGTGCAAGCTGAAAAACTCTCTAACTATGACCTGATCCTGCAATGTCAAGTTGGGTTACGCCCTGAGAAAGCCGCTTTCGCTGAACTGCTTCGCCGCTATCAGTCCCACGTCGAAAAGGTGCTATACCATCTGGCTCCTGATTGGTCAGATCGCGCAGATCTGGCTCAGGAAGTCTGGATTCGGGTTTATCGAAATATTCGCCGATTGCAAGAACCCTCTAAATTTCGCGGTTGGCTGAGTCGTATCGCAACCAACCTGTTTTATGATGAACTCCGCAAACGTAAGCGCATCAGCAGTCCATTGTCTCTTGATGCACCTCGGTCTGTGGAAGATGGTGAGATGGATTGGGAAATTGCCTCGGATGATCCTGGGCCAGCAGAAGATTTAATCACTCGCGAGTTTTATGACCAGTTGCGCGAGGCGATCGCCGACTTACCCGAAGTCTTTCGGACCACAATTGTACTCCGGGAAATTGAAGGGATGGCCTACGAAGAGATCGCCGAGATTACAGGCGTTTCTTTAGGAACCGTAAAATCTAGGATTGCTAGGGCGCGTCAGCGGCTACAGTATCAGTTACAGAATTATCTTGATGGTCGATAACAAGGTCAATTGAGGAGGTGGATGAGCAATGGACCAGGTTAGAGACGATTACGCCGAATTAATGATTTTGCTTCAGGTTGGTGCTTGTTTCAAGCCACTTAACCTATGATCTGACTAGATGAGCATCGTTTGCCACTACGTCAGTCACTTGCTCGATTTCGTTGCTACGTATGACCTGGTACTTGACTTTCCAATCTGAAAATGACCTCTAATTTTGGTGCTCGTAACGATTCCAATCAACCGTCACACCGTGATGTGGTGGATGGAATGGACAATCAGCAGCCCTTGGGTGCATTAGATAACTTAAAGCGTGATCGCTTTGAGCTGCTGAGTGCCTATCTGGATGGCGAAGTAACTGCGGCGGAGCGTCGCCAGGTTGAAGGCTGGTTACAGAATGATCCAACAGTCCAGCGCCTATATAGCCGTCTTTTAAGATTGCGTCAGGGAATGCAGTCTCTTCCCATCCCTGCTCCCGAACAATCCGCAGAACAAGCTGCGGAACAGGTCTTTTCTCGGCTGAGCCGCCGACCCAAAATAGCTCTGGCTTGGGCAGGGGTGGCGATCGCCGCAACATTTGTGGGTGTACTATCGAACGTGTTTTCTCCGGGTTACCAATCTCCTGCACCACAGGTTGCTGAGTTTCCCGATGTCCCTGATGTTTCTACCACTGCGCTGATGATTGCTGTAGACCGTCCGGTCATCGAGATTCCTAAAGCTCCAATTTCTTCACCTGATGTGAACGGGGGAGACAAACCCTACGAATCTAGGTCATATCTGAACAATGATGATGTCCGTTAACAGACGGATTGTTTAACTACAACTTAATAGAAAAGAAATAGAGGGAGTGACCTGTGGGTCACTCCCTCTATTTCTTTTTCGTTGGGCTGAAGCAGGGAAAACCTACCCCAAAATACGGCTGCCACAAATTTTGCTAGGGGGATGCAAAAGAGTTTATTTATAGTACACTTGTACTAATTCTAAGGCATCAGCAAATATCAGAGTAGTCAGGTACCCCAAAGGAGCTGATATGAAAGAGTCGCAAGCAGAAATTAAAGCCATTCAAGCCAAGCTTCAGGCGCTTCAGAGCGGATGTAAACCAGCTTATCAGTATTCTCCTCCGTCCCAAGTTCATGTTCCTCAGAGGAATGGTTCTGCTTCAGCAACTCTAGCAAGTAGTCGACCTGACAACTTTTCTGTGCCCATTGAAGTACTGCCGCAACGTCCGGCTTCCCAGCTTCAGATTCAGCAGCTAAACCTGAAGCCACCTCGTGTCACGTCTGCAGAGCAAATCGCTGAAGAAATTAAACGCTTAGAAGCTCAGGCTGAACGAGTTAATCAACTCTCTATAGCGCAAGAGGCAGCTCTTCTAGAACTCAGGGCAATCGCTGAAAGGCTAGAGCGCGATCGCCAGACCCTTCCAGAAGATGCAGAGGAATTTTCATCTGAAATTCCTGTTTGTGAATACTTAACAGAAGTAGTGCCCTGTGTAGAGCGAGAACCCAACGGGGCGTTCATCATCACGACGCGAACAATCGATTTGTTTAAGGCAGAGCGAGAAGCAACTTTGATGGCTCAATCGCTACGTTACCGAGCAGGCAGACCGGGTTCTGCTTCACCTCAAAAGCATGTTGGTGTGTCAAGACGTCGCGCTGCCGAACCTGAATTGTTTCTTGAAATGGCTGGAGTCTGGGGAAAACTGCTGTGGCAACGACTCTCCAAACTGACCAGCCAGTTGATTGCTCGTCGCCGTAAAGCCTCCAAAGCTTCCCGAAATCACGCTGCACCTGTAGCAGTACCTTCCTTTAGCTTGCCAGATGCAGTGATCTGGGTGATTGGCTCGACGATCGCGCGAGTGGGAATCAATCTAGTGCTGGCATCATTTCCAGGGCTGTGGCTGCCAATCGTGGCTCTAATTCTAACGCCAGCAGCGATCGCCATCTACCAAATTGCTGTTTCTCCTGAAACCGGATCGATCTGGGGTTACCGTCTATTTCTCGTCATGGCTGGTTTGCTAATTGGGGGAAGGCTGCTGTGATACCTATCTTCTTAGGCGCGTGGCTCTTAATTGTGCTGTCCTGCTTTTTGTTTCTAGAAGTTGAGGGACAAGATGAAGCACCATGATTCTGAACGATCTACTCTAAAACCATTGCTTGCAGGCGGGCTGATGTTTGCGCTTGTGGGGCTGCTGATAGATGTACGCGGTATGGTTCCTTCGGGCAGTTCCAGTAGCAGTAAGGGTGAAGTCTGCCCGAGCAGCGTGAAGTCAGAGGTTGCGCTATCAAGAGAGCAACTGCTTCAACTGCTCATCGTGCCAGAGCGAGATCCAAAAGCAAGAGTTCGAGACATTCTAGAAGAGCCTTATTGCCAATTGCCGAGCTTAGAAGTTCGGGCTGGCGTTGCGGCCGAACGAGAAGCGTATCCTCTTGAATTTGACCCTCAGACCTGGCTGGTCATTCTCTACGAGGACGATGAGTATGCGGGGTATCAGTTTAGCCATCAGTAAGTTTATCGGCAAACTTAAACAAGTTGGCTTGGCGCTAGCGTTGTTGCTATCGGTTACGGGCTGTACCAACCGTCCTACAGAAGAGGTCCGAGCAATTCAGATTTACCAGGACTGGGAGTTAGCACCTGGAGATGCGATCGCCGGACACCGAGTATTGGGCGGATTGGGCGATATCTCAATTGAGCTGAAAGGCGATTCGGTCTATGCCCCATTCGACGGCAGAGTTCAACCCAATGTCAAAGGATGTGTCATTTTTTCTACACCTCAGATTCCGGCTTACCTGTTTCGCCTATGTGGGCTAAAGCGTCCTACTTTAGGGCAAGTCAGCCAGGGAGAAGTGATTGGGTCGGGTGAATATCTTCAGTTCGCTGCACTAAGAAGACAGCCTGATGGCAGATGGGCACTCGTTGAGCCCGCCGTAGACATCCTGGAGCGAACCTTGAAAAAACCATGAAAACCCTCTGTAAGTCTTTGTTGCGCTGGGTGGCGATCGCCCCTTTTTCTGTTGGAATTGCGCTAACCAACGGTGTGGCTGCTCGGGCAGATGATTTAGCTCTCAGCTTTGATCTCGCTCACCTAAGCCAAGGGTCGAGCAAGCGCCTGCTGTAGCATCAGCGCTTCCTGTTGATACTGCACCACCTCAGGTAAAACCGCTAGAAATTCCAGCTCAGGCAACTGCAATACCAGTTGGAGTCTCAGATCAGGCTACGAACACCTTACCGCCGCCTCCCCAACCCGTTTCAGATGCGCCACCGCAAATTGAAGCTATTTCAACTGAATCACCCATCAAGCCTGCGGATCTGAGCTTCGACATTCCTGCTGTAGCTCCTGCTCCACAGGCGTCTCCTTCAGCAGAATTGGCAGCGAGTTCAGGCAATTTCACCCCTAATTCTGCTCTCTCTTCCACTCCTACACTCCCTAATCAAGAACAAGACATAGAAGCCAGATTGTTTGAGGGGGGGTCTGATTCGTTGGTTGCCAGGGCAGTCGGTAGCGCAGAAGGCACCCGCAACCCAGATGGACATCGCAACCCCGCTTACTATGGGCACGTTGATCCGGGTAATGGCGTTTGGAATTTGGGCAGTTTTTCCTACCAGCACGGAGCGAGTTCACCTGAAGAAGCAGATGCAAAGCAACTGGCAAGGTTGCGACAACAAGCCCAGGTCCTACAGCAGAAGGCGATCGCCCGCAATCTCGAATTGACCTTAGAGGAAAGACTAAACGGCATTGATCTCGCAAATCAAGCCCCAAGGGCGGCTCTGAGCAGAGGAGGTTATATTGACTGGCTGGAACAGGCGCACGAGATGGGAATGCGCGGCTCAGATGCAGTCCTTTGGGCACGAACTCGCTCCTTCCTTGATCCAGATACTAGCAAGTGGGATGCTCCAGGGTTAGGCAATAATCTGCACCGCATTTCCAGCGATCAGGAACGGCGGCTGTTGGCAATCGCCCGCGCCATTGAAGCGGATCGTCTTAGACCTCAGCCAGTCCAAATGCCTCCAACTCAACCCGAAGTTGCTGCTAGCCAACCACCTCAAGAAATTGCCGAAGAAGAGGCGATCGCCCGTCTGTTTGCCCAGGAAGTTCCCCCGACGTTTGCACCCACTTCCACTCCAGATTCAGCTCAGCCCGATCCTGAGGTCGCCACAACTACTCTAGACGACGCAACTAGCCCGTCAACCGTAGATGCCATCTTGGATCTAGATTTACCAGAAGAAGCCGAGCTTGATTCTGGTAGCTAGTATCACCGCCAGTATGCTTTTCCTTGCCAGAACACACCCAGCAAAACTCCCATCAAGGTCATGTAATCTGGTGCAAGAAAAAGGACAGGAAGTTGTAGAAGCGATCGCGCCATCAGCATTACCATGACACACAAGATCAGTGCCCAAAGCACAGACGTGTTAATTACAACTCTTTGGTGAAAGCGCTCCAAAATTAGGGTAGCCAATGCTCCCAAGCCAACTGCAGCCGCAAGTAAAACGAATAAAGCGAGCGGCGGCTGAAATAGGATTTCCAACGTCTCAGCGATAGGAGAGAATTGGGTTCCTGCAATTAACAAAATTTCTACAACAAAAGCTAAACCTGTAGCCAATGCAGCTACCTGAAAAAGAGGCAACCAGGGCAGAAATTTGAGTCTCCGAAGCGGATTACTCATGGAAGAAGGGATAGAAGAATTTTAAGCTCAGAGCCGAGTTCTGGTTGAGATTTGAGATTGAGTTTACCACGATGCTTTTTAGTGACAATGCTGTAGCTAGTTCTGAATATCATCAGAAGTAGGCTGTGAGATGTAACAATATTGACAGCACTGACAGCCGTATTGTTCATAACCATCTGCTTTTGCTAACTTTCAACTGCCGAAAGCAGCTAACTTGCTAGAATTCCAGATTTGCTCTGGTCTGCCAGCGTCATGCAAGTAGTCCGGAGATTTAGGCTTCAGTAGCGAAAAAGACCTAATATTCTGTTCTCTTCAACTTCTATGACCGCACTTAGTTCTGCATGGCAGCACCACTTCATTGAGACAAATCGGATTCGCTTACATTGTGTTACTCAAGGCGAAGGGGAGTTAGTCATTTTGCTGCATGGTTTTCCAGAATTCTGGTACTCTTGGCGACATCAAATTCCAGCTTTGGCACGCCATTTTAAGGTGGTGGTGCCCGATTTGCGTGGTTACAACGATTCCGACAAACCTCAAAGTGGGTACGACCTGGATACGCTCAGTGCCGATATTCGCGGCTTGATCGAAGGATTGGGCTATTTACGAGCACACGTCGTGGGACATGACTGGGGTGGGGCGATCGCCTGGCACATGGCCCAAAAGTTTCCCCAGTACCTTGATCGCCTTGCCATCCTCAATGCACCTCACCCGCAGCACTTCATGCAGGAAATGGTCAGCAATCTGGATCAACTGCGGCGCAGTTGGCACGTTTTAGCGTTTCAGATTCCTGGATTGCCAGAGTGGTTGATTCAGCAGAACTTACAGAGTTTTGTCAAAAATCTGTTTCAGGAGCAGGCGATCCGTAAAGGTGCATTCACTGCTAAAGATACCGAGATTTATCGGGCAGCTCTAGCAAAACCAGGTGTCCTGTCTGCAGCGATTAACCACTACCGCCAATGGCTGGCTCCCCAGATTTGGTTTCGTAATTGGGGGCGATCGCCTGATCCAATTACCGTCCCGACCTTAGTGTTATGGGGCGAAGACGACTTTTTGCTGAGTCAGACCCTAACTGAAGGCATCAGTCAATTTGTCAATGCTCCTCTTCAAATCAAGTTAGTGCCTCACTGTGGTCATTGGATTCAACAAGAAGCTCCTCAAACCGTGAACCGAGAGCTATTGAGCTTTTTGCGCAAAGTCTAAATTCCGTAGATCTCACTACCCGAAATGCCTGCAACTCTGTATTTGATCGTAATTTTGCGGTTATCTCCAGCAGAGAGAGGTCTTAGTCTAAGTTTGGTGCTCACAGAACCTCAGTTTAGTTGAGCATCTACGAATGGAATGATTAGTCAGATCAGGGGCATCCCCACAAGGTCTTAACGCTCGTCAAGCTTACTCGTCACTGTCCTCACCCGCTTCAGCCATTAGAAGGAGGACAGTGAGACTTTTTACGCCCAGCCAGCACAAGCTAGATATGATTAACGCAAATTTTTTAGCCGAATACTCATCAGAATTATTAGATACCGTAGAGAATACAGAATTGAAGCAGCGTCTAGGGCTGTATCAGTTGTTTCTAAAGCTCTATGAACACCATCGAGGGTTATTGGATGAAATTCTTAACCTGGAGAATTCAAGAGGTAGTGCTTTACCAGGAATGATGTTTCCCTACATTCAGGGAGTGGTGCTAAATCGCCAAATTTATCTAACAACTAATTTGCGGGATGGCACTACACAGATGCTCTCTCAGCCTCAAAATACCTGGATTATTGGTCGCGATTCTCGTCAGGTGACTTTGCCGATCGCCGATAAGCGACTGTCCCGCTGTCACGCTGTGATTCGATACGTTGACCATCAAGGCTTCTACTTGACTGATTTAAATAGCAGTAATGGCTCTTATGTGAATGGGGAAAAGGTGCAACGGAGCCTTTTGCTCAAAGATGGCGATCGCGTTCGGCTAGGAAGTCTAACGCTCGTTTTTTTAAGTGGAAATGAAAGCCAATCCATGGAAAATTTGTCTGCTGAAATGATAGAACGGCTCAGCTTGGCAGAGTCGCTGCCTTCAGGGCAACCCCAATATTGCGCGCACTGTGCTGGTAAACCTGATTTAACTTCGGTAAAGCGTCCTCCGGTCACTGCCTTAGAAGAAACTATGACCTTTATGAGAGACAAATTCTCAATGTAGTGGAGTTTGTGATTGTGCTGAGAATTTTCTCTCAGCTTAAAGGTAAGTTTCGATGACACGCTACACCTGCTAAAATAGCTGGGTCGTTCAGCCCAATACCGTCTTTGAGCCAATCAGTAGATCTGCCCAACGTAGATGAATTCTTGCAAGAGCTGGCAACGATTCAGCAAGCTGGATCAAAGCGGATTGCGGTGCTAGGGTCGCGTCATGTACCCATTACTCATCAGCATTTGATTGAGTTGATGAGTTATGCCTTGGTGCTATCGGGTAATCGCCTCCTTACCTCTGGCGCTACAGGCACTAATTCCGCTGCAATTCGTGGAGCGATGCGGGCCGACCCCAATTTGCTGACGGTGATTTTACCTCAGAGCTTGAGTCGTCAACCCCGTGAATCTCGTGATCAGCTTGATCAGGTCATGCACCTGGTTGAAAATCCTGCTAATGACACGCTATCTCTAGCAGAAGCCAGCGCCGTCTGTAATCAGGAAATCGTGTCACGCTGCCAGCAGCTTATTTGCTTTGCTTTTCATGACAGCCATACGCTGTTAAAAACCTGCCAGGATGCTGAAGATCAGCGTAAGCTAGTGACGTTGTTTTACTTTGACTAGCCTGCGTGATGTCTTTTCTAGAACAGTTACCTGTGTCTACGACGCTGCTCTATGCGATCGCTGGGGCAGCTATCTTGGTTTATCTGCCTTTCTTAGTTGTGGCATACGGTCGGCTGTCAGCAGGGTATGACATGGCTGCACCACGGGCTATGTTTGATAAGCTGCCTGCGGTGGCACAGCGAGCAACCTGGGCACACCAAAATTCCTTTGAGTCTTTTGTGCTATTTGCAGCAGCGGCGCTAATGGCGTATGTAACGGAATTGAATTCAACCCTGGTCGTTGGAGCGGCGATCGCCTATTTGGCTGCTCGCTTCTTCTACTCGGTTTTCTATATTGTGAGCGTGCCGTTACTGCGATCGCTGATGTTTCTTGTCGGTTCCGCTAGTATTACTACGCTTATGGTGATGAGTCTGCTAAAAGTTAGCTAAAAGTTAATAGTTAGTAGTTCTCGTAGTTATCTCAATTTACTCATGGCTTCTACGTATTCATTTGACATTGTCAGCGACTTTGACCGCCAAGAATTGGTCAATGCGATTGACCAGACTGTGCGGGAAATCGGCAGTCGCTATGATTTGAAAGACACTAAAACGACTGTGGAGTTGGGTGATGAGGCGATCGTCATCAACACTGACAGCGACTTTACCCTTCAGGCTGTGCATACGCTGCTGCAAACTAAAGCTGCTAAACGTAATCTGCCGCTGAAGATTTTTGATTACGGCAAAATCGAATCTGCCAGTGGTAACCGAGTGCGTCAGGAAATCAAGCTGAAAAAGGGAATCAGTGCAGAAATTGGCAAAAAGATTTCAAAGCTGATTCGAGATGAGTTTAATAAAATTCAGGCTTCAATTCAGGGTGATGCGGTACGGGTTTCTGCTAAATCTAAGGATGAGTTGCAGACAGTGATTCAGCGTTTAAAGCAGGAAGACTTGCCTGTCGCACTGCAATTTACCAACTATCGCTGATCTGTGTGAACGAGCAACCCAAGATCGATCGCCAGCGAGAACATCAGGCAAATGAGCGAACTTTTTTGGCGTGGCTGAGAACGGCGATCGCCTTGATTGGCTTTGGGCTGGCGATCGCTCGATTTGGCTTGTTCCTGCGAGAATTACAGACTGCTGTTGTTGAGGACGGACTTGCTGCCTGTTCCATATTTAGCTATCAAACTCTCGGTATCGCGCTGGTTGTTGTTGGACTGGTAGTAATCGTCCTGTCCGTGTGGCGCTACAACCAGGTATTCTGGCAAATTGAACAAGCAGACTATCGCCCTAGTCGCTTGATGGTCTGGCTCACGGCAGGCACAGTGCTAATTTTGGGGCTGCTCAGCATTCCTTTTGTCCTATGGCGACAGCCCCCTCCGGACCCAGCTCGTAATTCTCAAAGTGGGGTCGCTCCTGCTGATTATTTCTCTTCAAAATTAGCCAATATCATCAATCAGTTTTGAGCCAGAAGTTCAGGCTGCAAAACCTGGTTAAGTTTACCGCTGCGATAGCCTTCCAGGTCAAGCGTGACGTAGAGAAATCCATAGGATTGGAAGGCAGAAACTAGAGTTGGTAAATCAGTCTTCAAGACAAAGTCTTTGATTTGATCAGGCAGCAACTCAATGCGGGCAGTATCCGCTTCTGAACGCACTCGCAGGTTTTGCCACCCCAGGTTGCGCAGATAGCGTTCAGATCTGCCAACTCGCTGAAGTTTGCCAACGGTGATCTCTTCACCATAGGGAAACCGGGAACTAAGACAGGGTTGGGCAGGTTTGTCCCACCAGGGCAAGCCCAGCAGTCTTGAGAGTTCGCGAACTTCGGCTTTGGTCACACCGACTTCTGCTAGGGGCGATCGCGCTCCTCGTTCTTTCGCTGCTTGAATTCCGGGACGATAGTCTGACAAGTCATCTGCATTAACACCGTCTACCACGTAAGGATAGCCCCACTTGAGTGCTAGGGGTTTGAGTGTGTCGTGCAGTTCACTTTTGCAGAAGTAGCAGCGATTGACTGGGTTCGAGGTGTAGTTGGGGTTGTCCATCTCATGAGTCTGTACCACCTGATGGGCGATGCCGATTTCTGCTGCCTGGATTCGGGCATCTTCTAAATCTTCGGGCAATAAGGAGGGAGATTCAGCTGTGATTGCTAAGGCTCGATCGCCCAGCACATCGAAGGCAATTTTTGCCACCAGCGTACTGTCAATTCCACCAGAATAAGCAACTAGCGCTTGTCCCATTTCGGTAAATAGAGCTTTGAGTTGCTCAAGTTTTTCTGTCAGCATCTTTCCTCCATGCCAGTAGCGCACCGTCCCGTCCTGAACGGTCTCAAAATCAAAAAGACCAAGTGGTTTAACACTCAGCCTTTCTCCAGCGTAACGAATTTTTGTAAAAACTTGAGTACTAGTTCCGTCTCAGGTAGTGAACTAACGCATGAAGCCCCAGACGATAGCTGTCAGCTCCAAAACCGCTAATTTGCCCAATTGCCACTGGTGCAATGTAAGAGTGATGCCGAAAAGCCTCGCGTCGGTAAATGTTACTAAGATGGACCTCTACAACTGGTAGCAAGACAGACGCGATCGCATCTCGAATAGCAACGCTTGTATGGGTATACGCACCAGGATTAATCAGAATACCGTGATGCTCACCTAGCGCTTCCTGAATCGCGTCAATCAGTACACCTTCGTGATTAGACTGGACACTCGAAACATTTACCTGGAGCGATCGCCCTTCCTGATCTAGAGAGCGATTAATGCCATCCAGCGTTTCATGCCCGTAAATGCCTGGTTCGCGCTTACCCAAAAGGTTCAAATTAGGGCCATGCAGAACTAAAATGCTCAACCATTGAGCGCTTGATTCTGAAGAGGCACTTAACCCAGAAGGTTCACGACTATCGGCGGCGGTCATTAACAGGAATTGGAATGGGTTCGGGTTCAGGCTCAGCTTCTGGGCCTAACAGAGCATCAATTAGCCTGCGTGCCCACTCTTTCAGCTTGTCCAGTATGTTTTCGATGTAATCCATTAACCCAAAGGCTCCTTCGCCGTAGACCAGGAACTTAATCAAGCCAAGAAAGTCTTAGCTTAAATAAAGTCAACGTAAAGTGTTCACCTTGATCATAACGAATCTTTCAGAATGATCAAGTCGGTTAATTATTTGTTAAGGATTGCTGGGGATCAAGAGCCTGCGCCGCAGCAGGTCAAGCGCATTGCAGGTACTAATCCAGCGAATCCAGTCACGGCTGCGTTGTGAACCGAAGGAATAAACGAAGCTTTCGACCTGCTCATCTGGTCCGGCTAAGCCGATGTAAACCAAGCCTACAGGTTTTTCTTCTGTGCCGCCCGTTGGTCCGGCAACTCCCGTAATGCTGAGTCCCCAAGTGGTCGCTAAACGCTGCTTAACTCCTAGCGCCATTTGCTTCGCGACAACATCGCTTACTGCCCCGTGCTGCGCTAAATCTTCTGGGTTAACGTCCAGCAGCAAGACCTTGACCTGGTTGTCATAAGAGATGACTCCTCCCTTGAAGTAGCTAGAACTGCCCGAAACTGATGTCAGCAGATGTCCTAATCCACCCCCTGTGCACGACTCCGCTACCGACAGAGTTTGTCCAGCATCCTGAAGCAGTTTGCCAACTGCCACAGCAAGGGTATCGTCATCCTTGCCGTAATAATCTGCCCCAGCAATTTCACGAAGTTGCTGAGTGACGGGTTCAATCAGTTCCAGTGCTGCCGCTTCTGAACTGGCTTTGGCAGAAACTCGCAACCTGACTTCTCCTTTTCCGGCATAAGGAGCGACGGTCGGATTTTTTAGGTCAAAAAAGGAAACCACTTTTTCAGCCAAAGTTGATTCGCCAATGCCCCAAAAGCGCAATGTGCGGCTGTAGATAATTTCCTTGCCCCATCCCTGGCTTTGAAGATAAGGAACGGCAGTTTGCTGCCACATTGCCTGCATTTCACTGGGAACACCAGGAAAGGTCATCAAGGTTAGCCCAGACCGGGGCTGCCAGATAATTCCAGGAGCGCTGCCCCAGGGATTGGGTAAGATTTCTGCGCCCTTGGGAACAAGTGCTTGTTTACGGTTGCTAGGTGACATGACTCTGCCGCGACTAGCAAACTTACGAGCAATGTCTTCGAGAATGTCAGGACGCTCAATGAGAGGAACTTCAAAGAAGTCTGCCAGGGTTTCGGTGGTCAGGTCGTCAGGAGTTGGACCTAAGCCACCTGTAAAGATCAGAAGGCGCGATCGCTCACAGGCGATCGCCAGTACCTTCTGTAGCCTCAGCGGATTGTCTCCCACAACCGTTTGGTAATAGTGAGGAATCCCTAACTGAGCGAGCTGTTGGGCCAGAAATTGGGCATTGCTGTTGAGAATTTCACCCAGCAGCAACTCTGTGCCCACACAGATAATTTCGGCACTATTCGTTTCGGCACTATGGCTCATCAAGTTCACCTACTAACGGGCATGTTTTCTAACTTGCCAGCTCATATAGCTGAGCAGTGCAGTCGCCCCAACTGCATAAGCAACCCCACTAGGGATATTAGAAAAGGCTAGCGCTAAACTGCCAACCCAAAGTGTCAGTGCATAGATAAATAGAACCGTTAGCCGATGAGAAAGCCCCGCGTTGAGTAAGCGATGGTGCAGATGGCGTTTGTCTGCAACGAAAGGAGATTTGCCGTGACGTAAACGGTCCAAGATGACTGCCGACATATCTAAAATTGGCACTGCCAAAATGAGATAGGGCAAGAGGACAGCAACTGTAGTAACGCTCTTGACTAACCCGACTACCCCTACGCCAGCCAGGGTAAAGCCCATATAATAAGCCCCCCCGTCGCCCATAAAAATTTGGGCTGGATTGAAGTTATAGCGGAGAAATCCCAGAGCACCCCCGGCAAGGGCGGCGGCAATCAAAGCAGCGGCGGGTTGATTCATGAAGAGACTGACGACCAGCATGACGACGGCGGCAATCCCGGAGACTCCTGCTGCAAGCCCATCGAGCCCATCAATCCAATTGATGGCGTTGGCCATGCCAACCAACCAGATAATCGTAATGGGCAGATTAATCCAAACGGGCAGAGAGACTAACCCCAGGAAGGGCACGGTGAGAAAATCGATTTGGACCCCTACTTGCCAAGCACAGCCTGCTACGATCGCCTGTAGCAACAGCCTGACCACTGCAGGTAGACCAAATAGGTCATCGGCTAACCCAATTAGAAAAAAGCCCAAACCGCCAACGGTAACGCCCCAAATTTCGTATTCTTTGTCGGGTGGCAGATAGCCAAATCCGCCCAGCCCCCAAATGGTTAGCAGCGCCACTAGCGCTCCTAGAAATATGGAAACTCCGCCCAAGCGTACCATTGGTCGTTGGTGAACTTTGCGTCCACCCGGCATGTCTACGCGCCCGCTCTTGAGTCCAATTTTTTTGACAATCGGCGTGCTAATAAGAACAACCACAGCCGAAACCAGGAACGCAGCCAGGTGGTATAACTGAGGAGGCATCTGATAACTATAAGATAGGGTGCAGACAAAACTAAGTTTCAGGCAGAGTCTACATGAACTGTCGGCTCAATGCTAGGGCTTTGACTAAGATGATTGTGACATCTCAAGGTAAGTGCTCTTACATTGATTCATGACCGGATACTTGCAATCCGCCTGAAATGAGAGCAGCGATATAGCTAAACGTTCTGAGCCGTAGAATTTCAGAACTTTAATTTTAGGGCTTTGAGAATTCTGCCGAGGCATTAGTTTAATGCTTCTCAAAGCCAGACATAGAATATGTTTTCAGCAAGTTTTCGCCTAGATTTATTGTTTTAATCGTGATACCGAAGCAATTAAATCCTGGCTTCAGCAGCAGTTATTCCAATATTCAATATGAGACTACACAATCGAGCATTCACTCGATCTGTAGTGCAGTGCTTGTATACATCAGTAGCAACTCTACCTGGACTTACTTGCTAACTGCTATTCGTTTAATTAATAGGAAAAGTTGCGAGAAATATTTTTTGGGCGTTGCTGAATGCAGGTATGATTCGCGAATCTCAGTTCCCTCTGTAGAGTCATGGCAATGCATGACTCTACGAATTTCATACATCAAATCAGCAATGCCATTTTTTGAACTCAGGGTGACGACTTGTCTAACAAAAGCTCTTTGTAGAGTTAAGAGCATCGTTCTTGCAAAGAGGCAGGCTTTCAATTTTCTTTTCCAATGGGGCTTCTTGACACAAGGTGTGGCTTTCTCAACCCCTGAGATGTGTTTAAAAACTTAAATAAAAAAAGTTGATTTTTCGAGCATTGAACACGAAAAATCAACTTTATAAAGCAACCTTGGCTAGGTAATTAGCCCAAGTGGGGATAGAGGGGGAAGCGATCGCACAAGGCTGCAACTCGCTGTCGGCAGTTTTGAGCTACTGCCTCATCTTCTGGGTTTAAAAGGCGATCGGCAATAATATTAGCGATTTCGGTAAACTCTGGTGTACCCATGCCGCGAGTGGTCATTGCAGGTGAGCCAAGTCGCAGTCCACTCGTGACAAAAGGTGATTCTGGGTCAAAGGGCACCGTATTTTTGTTTGCCGTAATGTTGACTCCACTTACAAGTTGGTCTGCCCGCTTACCCGTCATGCCGACAGAGCGCAAGTCAACCAAAATTAGATGATTGTCAGTGCCGCCTGAAACTAGCTTAAATCCACGCTCCTGGAGTTGCGTTGCCATTGCCTGAGCATTGCGGATCACTTGAGCTGAGTAGGTTTTGAATTCAGGTTGAAGGGCTTCACCAAAGGCAACGGCTTTCCCTGCGATCACATGCTCTAGTGGCCCACCCTGAGAACCTGGAAAGACAGCTTTGTCCAGTTTTTTGCCCAGTTCTGCATCACGGGTCAAAATCAAGCCACCCCGTGGTCC
This sequence comes from Oculatella sp. FACHB-28, assembly GCF_014696015.1. NCBI lineage: Bacteria > Bacillati > Cyanobacteriota > Cyanophyceae > Oculatellales > Oculatellaceae > Oculatella > Oculatella sp. FACHB-28. Next base: position 55,270 of record NZ_JACJPJ010000054.1, read on the forward strand.
ACGCAGCGTTTTATGGGTGGTGGTGGTGACGACATCGCAATAGGGTAGTGGATTGGGGTGATGTCCGGTTGCGACTAATCCGGCGATATGGGCAATGTCGGCTAGCAGCAAGGCCCCAACTTCGTCAGCGATCGCCCTGAACTGGTCAAACCGAATCACTCGTGGATAAGCCGAATACCCGCAAATCAATAGCTTAGGACGATGTTTTAGCGCCAGATCTCTTATCTGGTCGTAGTCAAGCTGCTCTGTTTCTGCACTAACGCCGTAGTGCTGCACCTTAAACCACTTGCCCGACACATTGACTGGGGAACCGTGCGTCAAATGCCCACCATGAGACAAATCCATGCCCATGATTGTGTCACCTGGCTCTAGCAAGGACAGGAAAACCGCAAAGTTTGCCTGTGCGCCAGAATGAGGTTGGACGTTGGCATGGGCTGCACCAAACAGCTCTTTTGCGCGATCGATTGCAATTTGCTCGATTTGATCAACAAATTCACAACCGCCGTAGTAGCGCTTTTGGGGCAAACCCTCTGCATATTTGTTGGTCAATACGGAACCTTGAGCAGCCAGCACTGAGGGAGACGTAAAATTCTCACTCGCAATCAGTTCTAGGTGATCACGCTGGCGCTGGAGTTCGTTCTGAATCAAGCCAGCAACCGCCGGATCGGTTTTTTCTACAAAATCTAAATTAGTTTGAACGGTCGTTTTAGCTACAGCTTGAGTCACAGACAAACCCCCAAATCCACAATTCAGCACAGTTTCATTCACGGTAGCCGGATTGATGATCAACCGTTCTTGGCTGCTCACAATTCACAAGCTAAATTTATCCCGAGTTAATGATCATAACGCTTCACTGCATCGACTTCATGAGTTGGATCAGCCATTCAAGTCTTTTCATTAAGGACTCGTTAAAGTATGTAATACCCTTGACAACTCCTCCAAAGGAGTAGCTTAAGATTAGAGCTAGTGGGCTAGGCTTACCCGCTTAAGGTAGGTGCTTCATGCTAGTCATCTTGATGGAAAATCAACTGCTCTCTCCCCATCAAGTTTGTCAAACTTGCTTGATGGCTAGTCAAACCGGGCAACCTCGCTGGCAGCAAGGTCAGCTTTTGTGCGGTCGTTCTCTTGGTAAGTTGACTGACAGTCAACCCGCTCAATTTGAGTGTCAAATGGGGTTCCGAATTGCGAACATTGAGTGATTGAATCAGCCCTGTCCTACTCCAAGTACCCGCTTGGACAGATTTTTGTTGACTGGGCGACTGCGCTATCCTGGTCTTAGTGTAGAAATGTAAGAAAGTAGCCCCAATTTGAGGAGAGCAAAACATGAGCTGGCGTGGCTCCACTAACCCCAAGGATCGCTTTTTCGCTTGTCTGCCCTATCTTTTGCCCCTGATTGATGGGCTAGCTTTTGGTATATATTTCTTCCGGCAGTTTCCTGCACTTGAAGTAATTCTTCTGCCCCTAACTCCAATCTTGCTAGTTTACAGCACCATAGATAGGGCTTTATTTGGATTTGGTGGATTGATCGTATTCTTTGCCTTGTTCCTGCTTGTAGTCAGGAACGAAAGCATTAACCACTTCATCCGGTTCAATGCAATGCAAGCGATCTTGTTAGACATCATTCTAGTTTTGTGCAAATTTATTTTAAGCCTGTTTGGTTCAGGTCTAGGTGGCGGACTGATTATTGAAACAGTCTATAACGTCATTTTCTTTGGCATGATTGCCGCAGTTGTTTACTCCATTATTCAGTCTGCGATGGGCCGCTACGCAGAGATTCCGACCCTTTCAGATGCGGTTTACATGCAGGTTCGCTAGCAAGGCTAGTACTCTTACTGCTCTAAATGCTAAGCGCTGGTGCAGATTGAGCCAGCGCTTTTTTATTGAAGTGAAGCTTACGAGAATGCTTTCCCAGCCCTAGCTTTCCCAGTCCTATGTCACGTCAACTTTGCTACTTTCACGAAAGCTGCTGTTGTGCCCGCCATGCCAAGGCGATCGCCAGTGCAACACTTGGCAAGAGTACCAAAGTTAAAACAATTGCTGTACTGGATGAAATAGACAAAAGGGGCATAACATATTTGATGGCTACTGCTAGACCCCCCGAAACGATGAATACTTTCAAAATATAAATTGCATTACTATCCATTCAAGGTTTACCTGAAACTGCTTAACCTAACGCGCTAGTCACTTATAGTAATTCTAATTGCGTGGCGTATAGCGGCGGCAGTGGATCGAGCTGTTGCTCTATGCCACGCTTTGTATTCCATTCAACAAGCACCGCTATCAGTTAGGACAAAAAAGGAGATAGCTAAACTATCTCCTGCTCAGTGTTCTCACCCTATTTCAACTTTTATCAAGCCAAACGACTAAGTCTAAAAGTATTCCTATTGTGCCCACGCACCCCGGTATTGCACACGCAAGGACGGTTGCCAGGAATGGATCGATATTTATTTCCAAGCTAGCGAAGGGCTTTATCTTTATCTCGATACTCGTCTTAATGAGGGCTTTGAAGCAGCTTAAGTTGAGAGATTAGGATGAGGCATTTAACAGCTTAGATTGTTCTAGCTGGGGAATGAGTTTCAGGTTGAACTCGGACTCAAAGCAGCCTTTTTTGTAATCGAGGCTCCAAAGTTCGAGGGCACAATCATCTCCGGGTTTCTTTGCTTGAAGCAACAGGTGCAGTTCCCGCTGGTTGGGGTCGTACTTGAAGGTGACTTGCCGAACTGCACCTATTTGACGGCGATCGAGCGCAACGGCTAGACGTAATAGGGTACTGAGTTGTTCGACGATGCGACGATGTTGCTTGCTAGTCAGGTTTCGATAGTTTTCGTGCTTTTTCTTAGGGCAACTTTTGCGATGGTAGCGGGCCAAATTGGCGATGGTCTCGATTTCAGTTTCGGTGTAGCCTAATAGGTCTCCCTGCCGAATTAAGTAATAGGAATGTTTGTGGTGAGAGGAATGGTTGACGAAGTGCCCGCAGTTGTGGAGCATGGCGGCCGCCCACAGCAATTCTCGCTCTTCTGTACCCCAATCGTGTAACATGCCCTGGGTTTGGTCAAATAGGGTAAGCGCAAATTGGGCAACTCGTTCGCTGTGCTCTAGGTTAATTCCATATTTGCGGGCAATTTTGACAACGCTGCGCTGGCGTACAGAGCTTTGAAAGCGCAGTCGGTCTTCGATCAGCCCGTGGGTTAGCATCCAATCAACAACGACTCCTTCTCGGAGCGATCGCTCGCAAATCGTGACCGTCTCCATACCTAGCAGGGTCATTGCCTCTTGCAAAATGACTGCCCCAGCTACAATGATTTCGGCGCGACGGTCTGACATTCCAGGAATATTTAGCCGTTCCTGGTAGTTCAGTCTACGCAGACGGTTAACGAGTTCTCGCAGGTCTTTCAAGCTGAACTGATAGCCATTGAGCGGAGTGGGAATGACTCCTAGCTTTTCCCGAGCGTGAATTGCGGCTAAAGCTTCAATCGTGCCAGAGGTACCGACTAAGCGAGGCAGTTCGCCAGCGTTTAGGTGAGCCTGTAATTCTTCTACCGATCGCTCTAGCATTCCTCGGACGAAGGCTTGCAGATGGTTAAATTCACTGTTGCTGATCGGGTCAGTGTTAACAATGTCAGCCGTCAGTCGTACTGCTCCAACTTTTGTGCTACTGAGGGTACGGGGTTCGTGCCCGTCGCCCAGCACTAGTTCTGTGGAACCGCCACCAATATCGATGATGACGTGAGGGTGGTTGCCAAACTCCATCCCCGACAGCACACCTAAATAAATTCGGCGGGCTTCCTCTTGTCCTGAAATCAGGTTGACCATCAGCCGCAGTTCGCTCTCGATCTGCTGGAGAAAGTCTCGCCCATTTGGGGCTTCTCGGACAGCGCTAGTGGCAACGGCAACGATGTCTTCAGCATTGAGGCTGTGAGCAATTTTTTGGCAGCGCTTGAGAGCATCCATTGCCCGCGTCATTGCCTCTGGAGTCAGCTTGCCTGTCTCTCTGTCGCGATCGCCTAGACGCACTGTCGCTTTTTCTTTAGCAATAATGGTGAATGCAGGAATTGCAGGCTGAATTCGCACTACAACCATGTGAATGGAATTAGTCCCAACGTCGATCGCCGCCAAAATACGATCTTGAGTAACGCTGCTTGATGGAAAACTAAACAAGTGATCTTTAGTCTCGTAAATCGAATTAATCATCCAAACATCCAGGGTTTTCAATGTTGGGACGGACTTCTGTCTAGATCTGAATGAGGTAACAACAAAGGTAATCTAGCCGCAGCACACTAATCCAGACAAACTAAGTTTTGCCTGAACCACCGAGGAACCTTGCTAGATTGAAGTCTTTATCCAGTTACTCCACTGGGATTACAGCGTCCGGAGGCTTCTTTAGGGCTAATCTGTGGCAAGCGATCAAATTCAGACAGAAACACTGGCAACGGGGAGTCACCTGTGCTACCACACTCCTGTTTCACCCCCTATTGTCTACCAGATTGTCGCCAAGAGTCACATCTGGCTGCAGCTAGAACCCAGGAATTTACATAGAGTTTACAGTCTAACGGTTTGGATTTGATTCACGAGCTAAAACAGTGGTATACCTTCATCGTGGCTCGTTTCAGCCCTTCTTCTACTTTCTGCAAGCATCGGTGTTGCAGATTGGGTAAGCAGACTCATAGAGGCTAGAGCGTCGGCCAAACCAGGCATAGCGATTATCGCGAACTTGGACGTAGAGGCGATCGCCCCCCCACTTCACCCCAGGCATTGCTCGATACGCATTTATAAACACTTCACCTAGCGGTAGCAAACGCCCAATTTCTTCAGCCGCATCACTGCCCTGCCATCGCTGTTGGGGAACGTTAGCATTGATTAAAAGCATTCCTTTTTCGCAGTCCTGTGACGTAATGCCAAACTGCTCCAGTGTTGCCTGGTCCTGCATTGGTGCATATTGAAATTGCTTACCCTGATCCAGTTTTTCAAGCAACTGAACTAGCGTAGAGCAGAGATTACAGTTACCGTCATAGATTACGTAGTGGGTCATGGTAAATGTGAGCAAAAAGTGATCGTCAGTACGTAGAAATGAACAAATTTAAACAAAATTAATACTTCAAATTTAGCCTAAAAATCTCTATTAGCAGCAGTTATTGAACTTTTAACGTATAGTGGACTACAGAATTTCGGGACAAGTATTCCAGAAGACAAGTTTACTTAACCTTATCTTTACACTCAAACGGTAGGATGCAGGCGTTTCCCAAACAGATTTACAACACCCAAAGATCATGCTGTTTCAACTTCGTTCAAAGCGTTTTGCATATCTAGCCGCCTCAATTGCTCTCACTTTCGTTGTGTCCTCTTGTGCGGGGGGTGGCACTGACACCTCCACCGAAGCGCCCGAAGGCGAAACGGCTGAAGCACCAGCTGAGGGCGGCGGCGATCTGAGTGGCACTATCGCTATTGATGGTTCCAGCACCGTCTTCCCCATCTCTGAGGCGATGGCAGAAGAGTTTATGGCTGCCAACAATGGTGTTCAGGTTACGGTTGGCACCTCTGGTACGGGTGGTGGCTTTGAAAAGTTCTGCGCTGGTGAAACCCAAATCTCCAACGCTTCTCGCATCATTGAGGCAGATGAAATTGCTGCATGTGAAGCAGCAGGTATTGAATTCATCGAACTCCCAGTTGCTCAAGACGCACTGACCGTCGTGGTTAACCCCGAAAATGATTGGGCAGAGTGCATGACCATTGAGCAGCTCAACACCATGTGGGCACCCGAAGCTCAGGGCACTGTTAGCAACTGGAACCAGGTTGACCCCTCTTTCCCAGATGCGCCTCTAGCACTCTATGGTCCCGGAACTGATTCTGGTACATTCGATTACTTCACAGATGTTGTCAACGGTGAAGAAGGTGCAAGTCGTGGAGACTACACCTCCAGCGAAGATGATAACGTGATCGTTCAGGGTGTGGTTGGTGACCCCAATGCACTTGGATATTTTGGCTACGCTTACTATGAGGAGAACGCAGATAGCCTCAAAGCAGTTCAAGTCGATGGTGGTGAAGGTTGCGTTGCACCCAGTGCTGAAACTGTGCTAGACGGTAGCTATGCTCCTCTCTCTCGTCCGCTTTTTGTCTATGTCAGCACCGCAGCGCTTGAAGAACCCCATATTCAAGAGTTTGTTAACTTCTACGTTGATGAGGCAAACGCCTCATTAGTAGAAGAAGTTGGCTATGTACCTCTGGGTGATGAGCTTACTCCACTGGTACAGGCTCGTTTAGAGAATGGTGTAACGGGATCGGCGTTTGCAGAAGCCGCCGAAGGTGCGTCCCTACCTGAGATTTTGGCCCAGTAGTTTGGCTAGTGCCGATCGCCCCCATTCCACTGAATGGGGGCGATCGGCTTCAGTTTAAGCATTCATCTTAGAGAGCCAGTTCCCTGCTTCCCCTCCCAAAACCTGTCATTATGACTACCAGTCAATTACCAGATCCATCTCAAAACAGTAGACTCTGGCAACCAAACCGCAAGCTCAGCAAGACAATGGAAAAGTTAGCAAAAGGCTTGTTTGGAGCTTTTGGCATTCTTTCCATTTTCACAACCGTTGGAATCGTTCTCACTCTGGTCTTTGAAACCATTTTGTTCTTTCGGGAAGTGCCCATCTGGGATTTTCTGACGGATACCCAGTGGACTCCCCTCTTCACCAATTCCCAATACGGCATCATGGTGCTGATCAGTGCCACACTGCTTACATCTGTAATCGCTCTAATTGTGGCGATGCCAATGGGAATTCTGGCTGCTGTTTGTTTAAGTGAATATGCACCTCGCAAGGTGCGTAGCTGGTTAAAGCCAGCCTTGGAAATTTTGGCAGGGGTGCCAACCGTTGTGTTTGGTTATTTTGCTCTCTTCCTTGTAACCCCGATTCTGCGGCTTTTTGTTCCTGGTCTTCAGCAATTTAACGGCTTGAGTGCTGGAATTGTACTGGGAATCGCAATTCTGCCCACGATTGCCTCTCTTAGTGAAGATGCAATCTATGCTGTGCCCCAAAGTCTCCGACAAGGTTCCTATGCTTTAGGAGCAACTAAGCGTGAGACGATTACCAATGTCGTGTTACCGGCTGCTCTTTCAGGGATTGTGGCTTCTTTCATTCTGGGAGTAGCGCGAGCAGTTGGGGAAACGATGATTGTCACCATTGCAGCCGGACAAAACCCAAGGCTGACGCTTGATCCTCGTGTGCCAATTCAGACGATGACTTCGTTTATTGTGCAGGTTGCTGGAGGAGATGCGCCAACTGGTTCAATTGAGTACATCACTCTCTTCGCAGTGGGAATGACTCTGTTTCTGATCACCCTGGTGCTGAATGGTTTTAGTTTCTGGTTTGTTCGCCGTTTCCGGGAGAAGTACGAATGACAGTTACAGATCCAAACGCCTTTTCTCAGGATGATTTGGCTAAGCAGCGGTTTAACCCAAACTTAGCTGGACGCTACAGGCTAGACAATATTTTTAGAATTGCTAGCTGGGTTGCTACCATAGCGGGATTGGTTGTGCTGGCATTTCTGCTGATTGATGTTTTAGTTGATGGGCTTCCTCGGTTAAATTGGCAGTTTCTCACTAGCTTCCCCTCTCGTAGCGCTGAACGGGCAGGAATTTTAGCTCCCTTGGTAGGCACAGTTTGGTTGCTGTTTATCACCGCCCTTGTGGCTTTTCCAATTGGAGTTGGGGCAGGCATTTTCCTAGAAGAATTTTCTACGGATAATCTCTTCACCAGAATTCTTGAGATTAACATCGGGAACCTGGCCGCTGTCCCATCCATCATCTATGGATTGCTCGGCTTGGCGGTGTTTGTTCGCGTTTTTGTAGATATTACGGGTGGTCGTACTGTGTTTGCCGCAGGCTTGACGCTGGCATTGCTAATTTTGCCGGTTATTATTGTTGCGACCCGTGAAGCTTTGAGAGCAGTGCCAGATAGTCTGCGGCTGGCAGGGATGGCGCTGGGTGCAACGCGTTGGCAAACCGTGAGAGAGCATGTGTTGCCCCAGGCGTTTCCAGGTATTTTAACGGGTACGATTTTGGCTTTATCTAGGGCGATCGGCGAAACTGCGCCGCTAATTGTGATTGGGGCGCAGACTTTTGTGCCGTACATTCCATCTTTTCGGGAAGGTGGCTTTAGCGCTTTACCGATTCAGATTTTTAACTGGGTAGGTCGTCCTCAGGCAGAGTTTCACACCAACGCTGCGGCTGGAATTATTGTCTTGATGATAGTGCTGTTGATCATGAATGCAACGGCAATCTATTTGCGAAATCGGTTCCAGGCTGGAAAGGTTTGATCCTTGAATGTGTTGGTATCTTCGCTGGTTCTAATTATTTGAAATAAAAAGGTCAATATTTCATGCAGACTAATCCTTCTACAGCCGTTGGCACCGGCACAGCTTTCCATGTTGATCAAGCCAGTTACTATTACGGTTCTTTTTTGGCAGTTAGCAATGTCTCGGTAGATGTTCCTGAGCGCAAAATTACTGCTTTTATTGGCCCATCGGGTTGTGGTAAGAGCACGGTGCTGCGCTGCTTTAACCGTCTCAATGACCTGATTCCAGGCGCTCACGTAAAGGGTACGATTCAGTATCGTGGAGTTGACCTTTACGATAAGAGCGTAGATGCTACCGAGTTGCGTCGCCGCATTGGAATGGTGTTTCAGAAGCCAAATCCTTTCCCTAAGTCAATCTATGAAAACATTGCGTTTGGGGCGCGGATCAATGGTTACAAGGGCGATATGGATGAGCTAGTAGAGCGATCGCTCCGCAAAGCTGCTCTCTGGGAAGAGGTGAAAGACAAGCTCAGGGAAAGCGGTCTATCCATTTCAGGTGGTCAACAGCAGCGGCTTTGCATTGCGCGGGCGATCGCCATCGAACCCGAAGTACTGCTGATGGATGAACCCTGTTCTGCGCTTGACCCCATTTCTACCCTCCGGGTTGAGGACTTGATGCACGAATTAAAAGAGCAGTTCACCATCGTGATTGTGACGCACAACATGCAACAGGCTTCTCGTGTCTCTGATATGACTGCTTTCTTTAACGCTCAAGCAACTGAAAAAGGCGGCAAGCAGGGTTACCTGGTGGAATATGCGCCCACCCAAAATATTTTCAACAACCCAACTCAGCAAGCAACTCAAGACTACGTTAGCGGTCGTTTTGGCTAAGATCTGTGATTTTGCTGATGCAGCTAAGTTTGAGCGTAGAGGTGATGCTTCTGCGCTCTAATTTTTTCTCCCCTCTAATTTTTATCGAGGAAGCTTGCTTTGATTGAAGTGGAGCGATCGCAGCAGATCTATAATCCTGGTCATGCCTTTTTAGAGATTGATTGGCACAATAAAAAAGTAAAGATTTGTAATAGCCCATTCGTCCGGTGCGATGCGATGTCTCTAACTTCAAACCTCCCAGCTGCTGTTAGCTCTTTTTCACCCTCTCAAACCTGGATGTGGAAGGGATTTCCTATCTGTTATCAGGCTGAAGGAGAATCAGGGCCAGCAGTTGTGCTGATTCATGGTTTTGGAGCCTCCTGGCAGCATTGGCGCAAAAACATTCCTGCCCTGGCAGAAAGCTGTCGAGTTTATGCGATCGATCTGATTGGCTTTGGTAGCTCTGCTAAGCCCGTTCCTTTTAGCGAAATTGAATACACCTTTGAAACTTGGGCACAGCAAGTTGCTGATTTTTGCCAAGAAGTTGTTGGTGCTCCCGCCTATCTGGTTGGAAATTCAATCGGCTGTATTGTTGCAATGCAAACTGCCGTTAGTCATGCTGACTCTGTGCTGGGAATCGCTATGCTCAACTGCTCATTGCGATTGCTGCACGATCGCCGTCGTGCTACCTTACCCTGGTATCGGCGTATGGGCGCACCGCTCCTACAAAGGGTTCTAGCAGTTCGCTGGTTGGGTCACAATTTTTTTAGATTAATTGCTCGTCCCAATACCGTTCGCAAAATTTTGCTGAAAGCTTATATCCGTCCTGAAGCCGTAACCGACGAATTGGTTGACATGCTGATGGCTCCGGCAGCGGATGCGGGTGCAGCGGATGTATTTCTAGCATTCACCGGTTACTCTCAGGGTCCGCTGCCTGAAGATTTGCTGGAAGTGCTGCCTTGTCCTGCAATTTTGCTTTGGGGAACTCAAGATCCTTGGGAGCCGATTGCTCTGGGACGCGACTTAGCAAACTTTCCTGCTGTTAAAGAATTCATTCCCCTTGAAGGTGTGGGTCATTGTCCTCAAGATGAAGCACCGGAACTGGTAAACCCAATTTTGCAGGAATGGATTTTATCCCAGGCTTCGACCCACGAGACGTATTAAAGCCACTGCGCTAGTTACTTCAGCTAGGACAAAAAGGCAGGACAAAGCGAAGACTTGTCCCGCTTTTTTGTCCTGAGCTGTATGGCTACTTAACGTCAATTCGGCTTAAGCAAACGCAGGCAGAGCAGTGTCAATGAGCAGGGAGGGCTTCTTGGGTTGGTGGCAGTAGGCGATCAAGCCACAGACTAAGTTTACCAGGCAG
>NZ_JACJPJ010000055.1:0-10132 GCF_014696015.1 Oculatella sp. FACHB-28
CAGTTCGCCATCGGGAGTTAGGTCTTCTCTATGTGGGTAAGACTCGCTACAGCAGGGAGCGGTTTCGAGATGGGCATAAAGCGTTTCTTTGGTCTTGGCTCGATCGCTACAACTCTGAAGATGTCAGGCTCTTGCTGCATCCACTCAATTTCATCGAGCTTCAGACGTTATCATCGAGCTTAGAAGCCATGATTATTGCGGCTGCCAAGCCACCCTATAACGCCCGATACCCTGCGAGGGACTAATGCAATCAGCCAGTACATCCCGACCTCCCCAGCAAAATGATGAGCATCTCAGCCCGGTTGCGGCAAAGATGTTCCTGGCAGCGTTGCCTGAGCGCATTCAACGAGCACTGCTGGCTCACGCTAAAGAAACTGATTACCCCCCAGAAATGGTGCTTGAAATGGCAATCGCAGGGTTCCTCGATAGTGAAGCCATTACCTTTGCCGATTGCCGTCCTGAGTATGAGTAATAGAGTTGTTGGGAAATAGAACAAAAAATCCTCAAAAACCTTACGCAGTAAGCTTTTCCGTCATTTTTGCTGAAAATTGCTACAACCTTTGCAGGACAGAGCTTTCAGCCATTTTTCTCGTTATTACCCGACAAGTCTAATGTGTTTCTCTGCCCCTGTTAGCTTTACTGCCAGTGCCCTGTTAATCCCGGCAGGTCTTTATGCGTTGCGGTTAGCTTATGGGCAAAACTCCAGTTATCTTCCACTTGCGTCTATTCCGATCGCCTTTGGGGTTCAGCAAGCCTGTGAAGGATTAGTCTGGCTGAGCATAGAAGCAGATTCTTCCACTGCAGTAAATGTGGGGGCTTTCAGCTTTTTAGGGTTTGCCTATTAGTTCTGGCTCTTCTGGGCACCTTGGTCGGTGGCGTTCTGCGAAGCCAGTCTCATTCCTTGCGACGATATTTGGGTGTGAACACAATGTGGTACTTGCAGTTCCACTTAGAGTGGAAAAGGCTTTGATACAATTCGGACATACTACTTTTCTACGGTTTTACTTCACCAAGCCACCGTGGGAGTTACTTTACTGCCGAATGCTCAAAGCTGGTCGAGTCGCACTGGTCAAACCAGTGGCTTACCTCTGAGGTTTAGTTAGAACTGCCGCTGTGGGAGACGCTGCGATCTGCTCAGTTGATGCCGGAGCAGGTGAATTTTGAGACATTGCTGGCGGAGGTGGAAGAGGCGATTTCGCAGATTCCAGGGTCGGAGCAGTTGCAGCTGGCAGGTGAGGCGTTTCTCCGGCTGGCTGAGGTGTACGCAGTGCGGTCTGAAACTTGGATTGAGGAGTGGGAACATGCATCGCGGGACCCGGCAGTAGATCGCGACTTTTTTAATGATCTGGTGCGGCAGACGATAGTGGTGGATTTAAGTGAGTTAATGGAGCCAGTGCCACCTCGGAAGCAGCGGTACAGGAGAGAGACTAGGCAGGAAGGGTCGATCGTGGCAGTCGTGGAAAAGGAGGCGGTGCTGGCGATGGTGGATCAGATGGAGGCGGAGGTGCTTAAGGAGGATGTGTTGGCGATCGCTCACGATGAAAATATCTCTGCCTGGATTGAGGCGATCAACCAGTGGTTGTGGGCAGTCGCCGAAGATCAAGTGCAGTTTGCTCAGCTATGTCAGGTCTGAAGATGCCGCCGATTGAGGTATGGCTGGGTGTACTGCTGGGTGGATTTGAATTGGAGTCGCAGGGTGAGTTTTATGGCGGCTCACTTTGGATCAAAGGGCTTTAGGCGCGATTGCTGAGAAGTTCTAATTTTCAGAGAGTCCTAATCACCTCAGCGCTCGTTTAAGGAGATAATTCAACCTAATATGTATTAATTGGTACTTTGACCTAGTGTAAAGCAGGTTAAAGAGTTATCTTCTATGTAAGAAAATCTGTCCTAACTCTCATGACAAGTACTGATAGCCTCCCTATTAGAACAATCCTGGTTTTAGCGGCAAACCCGAAAGGGACGGCTTCCTTACGGCTAGAGCAGGAAGTACGTGATATTGATGAAAGCCTAAAAAGATCAAAATATCGTAATAACTTCGTGTTGGAACAAAGATGGGCTGTTCGTCCCGAAGATGTTCAACATGCCATGCTAGAAGTCAATCCTCAAATTGTTCACTTTTCGGGGCATGGCGGAGGAGATGAGGGTTTGATTCTAGAAGACGATAGTGGCAACCCGCAGTGGGTTGGTTCAGAGGCTTTGTCTGGATTGTTTCAGCTTGTCGAAGGCAGCGTTGAGTGTGTTGTCCTTAATGCTTGTTACTCAGAAATTCAAGCAAAGTTGATTGTTCAACACGTTCCTTATCTAATTGGTATGAGTTGTGCAATCGGGGATCGAGCAGCTCTAAAGTTTTCCTGTGGCTTTTATGATGCTTTAGGGGCTGGATATGAAATCGAGTTTGCTTATAAGTGGGGGTGTAGCTCAATTCGTATGGCAGGCATTTATGAACACTTGACACCCGTGTTAACGAAAGGTGTTAGTCAAGTTGGCTCCACAAAGAAAATTAGTTCTCAGCCAAACACCTTGTCTACCTGGGAACGACAGCAATTTGAGAAAGATCAGGCTAGTTTGCAACAGGAATACGAGATACTTGGTGAAAGGATTCAACGCTTAAATAATGCCTTAGCAATTGAGACAGACGTAACTGTGCGTTTTAAGTATGAGCAAGTCATTCAGCAAGACCAGCTAAAACGCGATTGCATCATACAAAAAATTGAAGATATAGACAGTAGACTTCAATCTAGGTAACTGTTATTCGCTTTCGTAGGATCGAATTTTAGACATTCATATGGTTCCCTATCAGAAGATTGAAGAAAGCGAATTTGAAGAGTTGCAGCGAGACTTTGAGCAGAAATGTGAGTTAATCCGGAGGTTGCGAATTAAACTAAGCGTTGAAACTGATGAAGTACTTCGCTTCAAGTATGAGAAGACCATTGAAGAACTGGAGTTCGAGCGAGAACAACTCAATGCTAAACTCCGGCAAACAAAGAGCCAACAAATTTATCGATTTCTGCTGGAGTTAGATTATCAGGCGCAGGAACGTTTATTCCATCGATTTGCTGCTAGTCATCAGGTATCGGCGTTTTTAATTCACGGCCGTTCCAGAGACTATGGGCACGACTGGTTAGTGAATCAGCTTCTTCACAAAATTACCTTCAGGCTTGCCGATCAGCCGATTTGGATTAATCTATGTTCATCCTTTCGCACGCCTAGCCCACAGGAGATGTGGAGAGAGTTTCGACGGCGTTTTGGCGGAATCACGGATTCTCCCCAAGCCATTACTCAACGAATTTATACTCGCTGGAAAACTCAAAACCTGTGCATTGTCGTAGATAATATTAATTTCTTATCAGAAGAATTATTTCGGAAACTGCTAGAGGAGCTTTGGCTGCCGTTGGCGATCGAAGCTGAGCAGATCAGTTCTCAAACACCCCACAAACTGCTGATGTTCTTTATTGACAACGAAGATCAGATTGCCGATTGGAACATTCCTTTAGCTGATAGCTATGAACCAAACTGGAGTTGCTGTACCCCGGTCAAACTTCCGGGTTTAGAAGAACTCTCAACTAGCCTTCTGCACACCTGGATTGAAGATCGCTTGTTCTATTTGCCTAGACAACTAACTGAGGATATTAATCAAGCGGTGCAAGTTATTTGGGAGAATAGTGAGTTGGGTAAACCGCTGCCCGTGATGCAAGCAATTTGTGACCTCTGCGAGTGCGAATGGATTGACGCATGGTTGAAATGACAAGGGAGCGATCGCTAAAGTACACAGGGCGAATACATCCCAAACCGGGAGAGCGTGACCTACAAACTGGGCAGTTGTTGTATCCATATTTGCCCAGTCCTGAATTGCTAGAAGCTGTCAATCTGGCAATCTATTTACGTCGTCCGCTGCTGTTGCAGGGCGAACCTGGATGTGGCAAAACCCAGCTTGCCAGAGCCGTTGCTTATGAGCTAGGTCTGGATTTTAAGGCGTGGTACGTTAAGTCCACGAGTCGGGCGCAAGATGAATTGTATCTGTACGATGCGGTGGGACGTTTGCGAGATGCTCAGCTTGCAGCATCCAACCGTTTGACGACAGAACAGATTCAACGAGCTGATGATCCAGTTACTTATATTAGTTGGGGTGCGTTGGGAGAGGCATTTCGATCGCCCCAGACTACAGTGGTTCTGATTGACGAGATTGACAAGGCAGATATCGATTTTCCGAATGACCTGCTGTTTGAGTTAGAACAGCTTTCATTTGAGGTGAAAGAAACCCGACAACTGATTCAAGCCAGTGCTCCGCCGATTGTTTTCATCACCAGCAATGACGAGAAGGATTTACCGGATGCCTTTTTGCGGCGCTGCTTATTTCACTACATTGAGTTTCCTGCACCAGAACGCCTGGCTGACATCATCAAAGCACATTTTCCGGAGGAACCCCAAGAACTGGTTAACAAAGCCATTGCTCGCTTTTGGGAACTTCGAGAGAGAATGCGGCAGGATAAAGGAGATGCAGGGAAAAAGGTGAGCACTAGTGAATTGATCGACTGGTTTCAAGTTCTTAGTCACTATGCTCAAGATGATGAGGTTTTGTCTCAGCTCGATCACAAAATTCCCTTTGCCAGTGTGCTGTTAAAAAGTTGGGATGATCATAAAGCGTATATTTACAACCAAGCCTAACTGTTGATTTTAATCTGCTGGTTTCTTTGCGATGGACGATCTTCCTCTGCTGGCGCTATTTACCCGGTTACGCGAAGCGGGCTTTCCGCTTGGTGTAGACGACTATCAAGCTGCCTTGGAAGCCTTACAAGCAGGGTTTGGAATTGGCGATCGCGCTGCCCTGGCTCGACTCTGTCGTACGCTTTGGGTCAAGTCGGAGGAGGAACAAAAGCTATTTGACTATCACTTCGATCGCACGATTCTGCCTGAAACGAAGCCCTCAACGGCTCCTGCTGTCAACCTCGTTCCCGTAGCAGAGCAGTTGACCTCAGACCAGCCAATACCAGAAGCACTAAGCCCTCGCCAGATCGCCGCTACAGTGGGCATCTATGCCTTTTCAGTGGGCATTGTGGTGTTACCCTATCTGCTTTCCGCCCTTGTGGGACGCACCAATCATTATCCGATCTTCATCAGTCAACCTGTCGTGCAGGCAAACTACGGCAAACCCTATGAATATAAGATTCAAGCCAAGGATTTTGATGCAGGAGACACCCTGACCATTGAGGCTAAAATTTGGCTAAATCGACAGACGTATCTCATTAGCGAACAGGGAATTGAGGCAGATGAAACAGAATCCAATCTGCCCAATTATTCCAACTGGCTGAGGTTTAAGGATCAGGGCAATGGCACTGCCGTTCTCTTTGGCACGGTGCAACGGGTAGAAAATTCTGAAGAACAAAAACGTGCTGATTCTCGTTATCGTGTAGAGCTGCAAATTAAAGACCAGCATGGTGGTTCGGATCTACAATCTTTTGAAATTCGGGCAATGGATTCAGAGGGTAGACCGTTTCATGTTTTATGGTTGTTGCTCATTTATGCTGGGCTACCCGTGATCGTGTATCTCATCTATTGGCGATCGCGCACTTCATCTGCTAAAGCTTCCCCAGACTCGCGTGCTGCTGATCCACCGACTGCACCTGAACCAACAAATTCCCCCAAGCAAGGATCAGAGGCAGCGGATAAAGACAGGGATGTTTCTGCTGCACCGCAACTCCCGTCAACACTTCCCATCATGTCTCGTTCGTCTTTTAGACAAACGACTGAGTATTTTCCGTTAACCCGTCGCCAGATGAAGCAGAGTTGGCGATTTTTGCGTCGCATGGTGCGAACTGGCACTCCGACAGAGTTGGATGTCGAGGCAACGTTAAATCAAATCAGTAGACAAGGCATGTTGTTGGAGCCTGTTTTAGTGCCGCGACGAGCCAATCAAAGCAGACTGTTGTTGCTGATCGATCAGGATGGCTCGATGGTACCGTTTCATAGCTTTTCAGAACGGTTAGCAGAAACAGCGGTGCGGGGTGGACGGTTGGAGAATGCTAATGTCTACTATTTTCATAATTGCCCAATGGACTATTTATATGGCGATCGCTACTTTCAGCAAGCTGAGACTATTGATGAAGTCTTAAACACGGTTCAATCCTCCTACACGGGGGTTTTAATCTTTAGCGATGCGGGCGCAGCGCGAGGAACACTCAATGCGGAACGGTTAGAACTGACAACTGCCTTTTTAACCACATTCAAACGACGAGTTCGGTATATCGCTTGGCTGAATCCGTTGCCGTCCGCTCGTTGGGTAAGCACAACTGCTGGGCAAATTTCTCAAGTTGTTCCCATGTTTGAGTTGAATCGACGGGGATTAGACGAAGCTATTTCTGTCTTGCGAGGGCGATTTAGGTAGGACCAATTATGACAGCAACTTCCAACACAAAACCTGGCAGTGCAGCAAGACAGATCGCCGCTTTTGAACGGCGCTTTGGACGATCGCACCTTTATCTGGCTTATCATGCCGCTTTCCCCATTGCGTTGACTCCTGATTTGCTGTATCGTCTGCGGCTCAATTTTCAGCAAGACAGTGCTGGTCAGTCGTTAAATATTCCCTGGATTGCTGTGTCTGATCTGCTGCTCTCTAGCTTGTGTCACGAAGTTGGATATGAGCTTTATCAAATGGATATTGCTGTGCGCGATGAACTTTTAGCGCGGTTGCAACAAGACCCAAGATTTGGTCAACAGCGCATCAAAGTGTTATCTGATTTCTTACTGGATTACGTTCAGCAAGAGCTTCAGAACAGCGAGGCGGATGGACAAGCGATTGCAAAGGTACAGCGCTGGGTTGCCTTAGCCTACACTCGTCCTCATAAAACCGCTTATGAAATTACCTCATTCCTCTCAAAGCTGAATTTCAACAACAAAGCAGAACTGCTGCGGCTGGAAGTCTTACTCCAAACGCTAGCAATGCCGCTGGAAGAGTTTGAACCATTGTTTAGCTATGTTCAGGGAATCACAGCCTTTGCGCGAGGAAAGTTTTCTGAAGCAGCTCAACGCTTGAAGCCGCTGATAGGTGGCGATCGCCAAATCCGCATTGTTGGTGTGAAACTGCCCATTCCTGATCCAGTTCAAGCGCTGATTAATGAAGACCAGGCTTATCCCAATTATCGTCATGCTGACCTTCAGGGAAAATCCTTTAAAGATCAGGACTTAGCCAACGCGGATTTCAGCTATGCCGATCTGCGGAGTACAGATTTCACTAACGCGAATTTAACCGGGGCAAACTTCTCGCACACGACAACGGGGTTCACATCACACTGGACAATTTTGCTGATAGTTTGTGCGATCTTGCTGTCGATCGCGGCAGGAATTGGAACAATGCTCATAAGCAATTTTCTCCAGGCTACCTTAACGAATCCCCCTTCTGAAGAAATCTTTTTCCTCGTGTTGATTAGCTCAACCTTGTCAATCCTCATCGGCATATTTACACTGCGTTGGGGAATTGAAGCAACACTAGGAGCATTTGTCTTTGCTGTGGTTGGAATGCTTTATCTCTTGAGTGCCATTTTGGGGATAACAGAGTCTGCAGGATTCACCACTATCTGGGATTGGATCACCCGACTTTTGCTAGCGCTCGCCGGAATTATTGCCTTTGCGATCGGCATAGCCAACAGCAGGTTAGGCGTTTTGAGCTTCTCTGGAAAATGGGCAAGTTGGTGGATCGGGTCCTGTGCTTTTGGCTTCGTCGCCTATACAATCCAATGCTTGCAATATCTGCTGGGTCGATATACGCCTTATGTGGTGACAGGTATTGAAGAAGGTGCACTACAGACGTGGTTTGAAAACATGTTAAACAGCATGAACCCTGATACAGCAACTTACACTACCACGCTGATCATTGTGGCTGGAGTTATTGGAATCGTGCTGTCTGAAGCAATTAGTATTGCCCTGGTTAAATCTGTCAATCAGTTTTTAGCATTGTCGATCGGGTTAGCCTGGATTCCTATTTGGTTAGGGCGATTGAGCTTAAGCGGCAGTTTACTGCGATCGACTGGTTCTATTATCACCGTCATTCTCATTGCCGGATTGGGAACCTATATGGGTTGGCGATCGCTTATGGAAGACTCACGCTATTCATTTCTAAATCAGGCTGCGGCTGCTTTTATTAGCAAATTCCTGGGAGGAACTCGTTTTCGTGCAGCGAACTTAACAGATGCCAACTTTTCAGGCGCAACCGTTGCCTATGCCAATTTCAGTGATGCTAATCTCACGCGGGTTACCTGGTTCCAGGTAAAAGCATTGGATCTGGCTCACTTCACCGAAACTTACCTCCAATCTAAATTCATTCGAGAATTGGTCACAACCGGACGAGGACAGGGAAAAGTATTCGATCGCCTCTCGTTACAAGGAATCAATTTATCTGGCGTTAATCTAGCTGGCGCAAGTTTGATCGGCACTGACCTGAGAAATACAAACCTCCACGATGCAGACCTTTCCAGGGCAAAACTATCTCAAACGCAACTAGAAAACGCTGATTTAACAGGAGCTTGCTTGACAGGTGCCACTATTCAAGACTGGAAAATCACAAACTCAACCAAACTCGATGGAATTGAATGTGATTATATCTATACTCACTCTGTAACATCAGATAACTCTGATCCAGGTCGTCAATCCGAAGACTATCAGCGCCTATTTGAACCGGGTGATTTCGCTGATTTCATTCAACGGTCTGAGTTGTGAAAGCTGCCGGAGATTTTAAACTAAGGCGCTGCCTTTCGACATCAAGAAGATATAAAAAAATCAACATATAAAACATTAGACTGATGGGCTGAATCAGAAAAAGGGACAGCCCTAAATCCGCAACTTTAGCGACCACACTAGGCAGATCGGTGATTGATGCAGGTTGGGATAGATCTGTAAGAGAAACCCCGAACGCTGCGGCAATCAGTCCACTGGATAAAGTTGTTGCGGCTCTAGCGCCCAGAGCAAATGCAACATAACTGCCAAAAATCTGCCATCCATAGCCTCTTGTGAGATTCCAACTCCGCCTAAGCGCATCTTCTAAGGAGTAATTTTCGATCATGATTGCCCATGTCACAAATGAAAGGCGAGGAATGATAAAAGTGTATATGAGTACTACTTGTAAGGTTTTCCACAAGAGCAAGTCAGCAAATTTGTTGAGACTAACTCGTATAGATTGCTGAATTGATATTTTCTGACAATTAAGTTTGCAATAAATATAGAACACCGATGCTGAACTAAAAATTGACCAAATTGATAGATAGTACAGAGTGCTAAAAACAGAACGCAATGACTCTGGCACCATAGTGCTAAACAATGGCGAAATCGATAGGGGCACAGAAAAAAGCAGGAGCGTACCATAGAACGGCTGGATAGATCTGAATGCACTTTCAAGTAAGTACCAAGGATGGATTGAGGATACTCTCATTGTTATAGGGTTTGATTAGTTTTACCTTGTGAGCAGAAGTTCGAGAGCGGGCAATAAAGATATGTCCTCCCTAATAGATACGAGGTGACTGGGTAGAAAATGTAAAAAATTATGTTTTAGTTGCTAAGAGTATTAGGTTCGTATAAAACGTAATGCGATCGCGCACTCGTCCATCCACCCTATACAGGTCGGCGGTATGTAATGAACAAGCCTCATTTATCCGGGCGGTCGTGTACAAACAAACCCCGAACAACTCTCGATCGCGCTTAGCCGGCAGTTGCTCTATGCAGGAAATCAACGATATAGAGGAGATCTCCTCCATTCTTTACATCTTCTCCAGCCAAAATAGCATCAAATCCAGATCAAATCTTATCTTTCGATCAAACAAACAAGCAATTTCATGTGTTGAAAGGGTCTTAGCGAGGCAATTAATTTTCACAGATGAAGCAGTACAAATGTTCAGCCAATTTTACATTAGGAAAGAACAAGGTTGTGTCGCAAAAATGGGTCAATGGTAAGGTAGGTAAGCCCAGCTTTGCCTTCTTCCTCTTCAATGTCTACTGCTTCTCTATTCAAGTGGCGGCACTTTTTGCCCGAAATTATCCTGCTCAATGTGCGGTGGTACTGCCGCTATTCCTTAAGCTATCGAGATTTAGAGGAGATGATGCAGGAGCGTGGAGTGAACGTGGACCACTCGACAATCAACCGTTGGGT
>NZ_JACJPJ010000056.1:0-4484 GCF_014696015.1 Oculatella sp. FACHB-28
CACCGTAAAACCTTGTGCTACTCCAAATCCCTTGAGATGTTGAAATGTTCACTCCGTTTGCTGCTTCACTATTTGAAGTATCGAGCTATTCCTCTACCTACTTAACCATTACGGTTTCAGCAACGCCCTTTTTTGAATTAGCCTTGCCTCACACCCTAGCTTTAAATGGCAATCAGACTAACCACGCTTACCCTACTGGTGTCCAGCTTAGTCTTTTTGTCTCTGAAACAGACTTTGCAAAATCTAACGTACCATCAAAGTATGCTGTTGCACGAACTTCTTCGTTTGGCGGAAAGTCATCAAGAATTTCATGCTCGAAAGTTGAGGCAGGTCCAAGAGAAATTTCTTCCCATGTTGATGGAAGACCCGGTCTTTGCACATGCAGTAGAATTCTCTGTGCACCGACATCAGGGCTAACTGATCCAAATAGATTTAACCGATCTGGCAGAATATAGCCATCCAGGGAGATTGAGGTTCGTTTGCATGGTTTAATGATGTATTTTGCTCCGCCCCAGCGTTCATAAGCATGATCATCTAAACGCCAAGCTTCGAGAACGAAAGAGATGTCCTTGTTACAGGTTGCTTTCAATAGAGACTCATCCAGTACCACTCGAACACGGAAATAACCAGTTGAGAATGGTGCAATTTTGAGTTGTGCAGGGATAATTGTCATTTCTGCACCTGAACCAAGTCCTTTAGGAATAAGTTGCACCTCTTCAACATATGAACCGCCATTACGAACTTGAAACGTAAACTCAACTGGATCTGGTGGACTATCCGCTGGAGCTTCAAAAATGAAAGCATTCTGCTGTGCCCAGTCGTTGCTTGCATTTGTATCATCTGAAGCGAGGGCTAAGCCATTGTCATCACGCGGCACATCACGATTGCCAATCTGGGAGCGAAAACAAACGTGAGTATCGGTTTCACTGCTTACAGACCAATCAAAAGCAATAATTTGTGGGTCTGCATTGCTTGAAGGGAGTAGGGGGTTGGGTAATAGCTTTTCGTTCTCAAAGACTTGTTCCCAATCCCCACCTCCTGCTGGTCGGCGTAAGATTAACCCAACCTGTACATTTTCAGCCGTCGCATCACCAAAATTCCATACTCGAACAGCAACTTTGTGGTTCAGATCCCCATCACTCAGAACTCTAAAAGTTTCTTGATCAGGCTGGTTCTCGGGAAATTCAAAGTTGCCATCTTCATCAATCTCTTCGGGTTTAATAATCGCAATATCTGGGCTTTGCCAGTCTGGTGTGCTGTCGACAAATCCTAAATCAATCGCCGGACCTCTATCCCACCTAATGCGAATACGAGCTAGATCAAAGTTTGCGGCTGCCGTTGTGCCGGTCGCCCATTCTAACACCTCAACTGTCAATCCTACTTCAGGAAATGTTGGATCACTTGCAAAGTTAAAACTATCGCCTACGGCTCGTAGATCTTGAGTAAGAAGATGTACCTTCCTTCGATAGCGCTCCAGTACATCTTTTGTTGTTCCTACACCCTCAACTTCAATTTCAGCATAGCGTGTGTCGTCCTCAGGATCGATCGCATTCGTTGCTATCACACGAGATGGAGTTATGTCCGAAGAAAAGCGCACTCCTTTACCACGTAGTTCTAAAATATTGAATTGGCGACCGTCCCCACCCAATCGTAGAAATACGGCTGCTTTTACGGGTGTACCTGATGTCATACCAGCAAGTAATGCTCTAGCAAGGTCATTTCGCTCGCTCTCATCCTGTAGTGGATCCCAGTGTTCGAGCTGGAAGAGCACAACTTCTTGATCAATTGAGTTGTTTCCTTTGGGGCGATCAAGCACCAAAATCGCATCATCTTCGAGCCAGCCAACAACTCGCTTGTTATAAGCACAAAAGTGAGAAAATTCGCAACCTCCCATAATACAATGGGCCCCAACGTACTGCACTTGGTCGCGATATTTACCACCGCTATAAAGATCTGGCAATCTCAATAATCCATGTCCTAGCTCATGCGCTAGTGTATCGGCACTGCCAATGTAACGATCAGGATTATCTATGTTTCCGGGAGCAATCATGGTTACGATAGGATATCATCGGGCAGAACCCAGCAATCTACAGCCCTTTATTGAGCCGTCGCTGGACCCGTTTCTACCGTCTGTAGTAAAAAATCTGTTCCCATTAAAGCTTTGTACTGAGTTTGGGATGGGAACCAAAACGTGGGTAGATGCAACTAAACTGATTTGACTTAAGATACCTAAACTTGGAGGGCAGTCAATCAGAATGAAACCATACTCCTTCAATAAATGGTCTTTTTTAGGGTTGTCACATCCAACCCCATAAAGGTTGTCAGAGAAGCTTGAGGATCCATGTCTAGCAGAAGAACACGATTTCTACAAAAGGACAGCTGATAGCCTAGATTCTGGGTAATTGTTGTCTTGTCCACTCCGCCAGATTGTTTAAATAAAGCAATGACTCAGCTCACGAGATAACCTACGCTTTCAGATATCAACCAACGATTTTACTTGTACCTCTGTACCAGAAGAATACCTGATGAAGGACAATAATTGATGGATTACGAGGGATAAAGCAACAAGTGAGTGAACTAGTTGAAGGATATGGTGGACTTCTAGCTGAAATCAAGCAGCGGGTTAGGTCAGCCCAGTATGAAGCTCTAAAGGCAGTTAATAAAGAACTGATTGCTCTGTACTGGGACATTGGAAAGCTAATTGTTACTCGGTTAGAAGTTGAGAGATGGGGCAAAGCAGTTGTTAGAAATCTTGCACAGGATTTGCAAAACGAGTTTCCTGGCATGAGCGGGTTCTCTGCTGCTAATCTTTGGCGAATGCGGCTTTTCTATGAAACTTACGTCAATCATGAAAAACTCGCACCAATGGTGCGAGAAATTGGATGGACCCACAACCTGGTAATTCTGGAGAAGTGTAAGGACGACTTGGAGCGGGAGTTCTACCTCCGAATGACCCGTAAGTTTGGTTGGACAAAGAACGTTCTAATTCACCAGATTGAGAACCAGTCCTACGAGAAAACGTTGCTCAATCAGACTAACTTTAGCGAAACAATTCCTGAAGAAATTCAAGAACAGGCAAAACTTGCCGTTAAGGATGAGTACACCTTTAACTTTCTTGAATTGGGGGAGGAGCACAGCGAACGTCAGCTAGAGCAAGCGATCCTTTCAAGGATTGATCCTTTCCTACGGGAGATGGGTGGAATGTTTGCCTTTGTGGGAAGCCAGTACCGATTAGAGGTTGGGGATCAGGAGTTTTTCATTGACATTCTCCTCTTCCACCGCCGACTCAAGTGCTTAGTCGCAGTTGATCTGAAGATCGGCAAGTTCATCCCAGAGTACGTCGGAAAAATGCAGTTTTATCTAGCAATTCTTGACGATCTGGTACGGATGGAAGGAGAGAACCCTTCAATTGGAATCATCCTTTGCAAATCAAAAGACAAGACGATCGTAGAGTACGCTTTAAAGGACGCAACCAAACCGATCGGGGTAGCAACTTATCGAATGTTTTCGTCTCTCCCTCAGGAATTGAAGGACCAGCTGCCCGCGCCAGAACAGGTTGCAAAACTGCTAGAAGGATTGGAGTAATTGGGGCAAAGGTAACGATGCGATAGGATATAAACGTGCTGTGGTCTGGTACGGGGAGATCTAATCCCATCAGATGAAAGATGGACTCAAGGAACCCTTGGCATTGCCGTCCTGCCAGGTGATACACCGCTTTGACGGTTGCCATTGTCAGAATTGCTAAGTTGCTGTAGTAGAGAGAGGCTCCCGGTTTACCGCTTAAGTGTGGGGTTAATCCAGTTCTCTAGCACGGATTCTTCCATCCAAAAAGTCAAACTTCCCCTCGTTTTGAGTCCAGCGTTATACTCAGACCAGTTGCGGATGCGGTATTGACGTTTCATACGGTGGTTTTGTTGTGGTAAATAAAACTTACCACGCCACCCCATCCGCCTTTATATGCAACAAAGCCCTAGCTGACACAAGTGTCAAACAAGGACGGTCTGTTAACTACACTTGAGATCACAAACTGCTATAGCAGCAAGAAACAGGCAATCTACTTCTCTCTGGTTAATCCCAGACTAACGAATTTCGTACTTTGCTTGAGTTGCCATCAGGTGGTCATGGATTTTATTTCCTCTAATATCGAAAACGGGTTGCATTGCTGAACGAAAATGATAAATGCGATCGCCGCGAATTTCATAAACAGCTTGTTCAGCGTAGCCATACCTCTTTATCTCGTTGCCCCGGATTTCATAAACAGCCTGTCTTGCCGTCATGTACTCGTAGATACGCTTACCATCAAAACGTTTGTCGTAGTCACTTGCCATTTCAATAGGATTGAATACCTTTTGGTTTGGGCGTTGCTGAAACCGTAATGGTTAAGTAGGTAGAGGAATAGCTCGATACTTCAAATAGTGAAGCAGCAAACGGAGTGAACATTTCAACATCTCAAGGGATTTGGAGTAGCACAAGGTTTTACGGTG